>JAGLTP010000558.1 GCA_023135215.1 Candidatus Heimdallarchaeota archaeon | reverse complement strand
GATTTACTCATTGAATCTATTACCATTTGAGCTACTTCTCCTTGATAATTAGATATTCCAAGCAATTCAGCCGAACTATCCAAAGATTCACGACATTGGTCTAACCAAGGAGTGAGATAATCACTAAACTCTGGAGATCCATGAGTAACAAATAGAGCGATTCTTTTGTTAGAAGAGTTATTTTTCAAAAACCCTTTTACATTGTCAGAAGGTTCATAACTCTCGATTGGAAAACCAAAGAAAACTATATCATAACCATCAAGATTTTCCAATTCATCTAGTTTCTTAATTTCTTTGTCAGTTTGTATCTCTCCAAAAATTGCTTTTGCAATTTTCTCAGTGTTATTAGTTCTGCTAAAATATGTTACTAAGACTTTCATATTATCTGTATGAAATTATCTCATAAATAATTAAACCTATCTTAATAAGTAACTGAAGAGGATTTGAGATATGACCAGACATTAGAAACTAGTTAACTTGTTTGAATACCTTCAAAATTTGACTATAATCAGCATTATCTTTTTCTGATTGATATGATTGTATATTCTGTTTCATTTCATCAACAGTCTTCACACCAAAAACTACTGAATCAGCTCCTGAGTCTAATCCATACTTAATACATTGAGCAGGTGTTGTGGGTTCATCTAGATTCAATGTAAATCTCTTTCCCCCGCAGAAATAAGCTGGATAATCAGTTTTCTTTGTTGTGAATGCTTTTCCCTTTAGTAGATTCTTGATTGCTATTATAGCAACTCCCTTTTCTTTGCAGCGTTTAATTAGCTTCTTTGTTGAATCTAGAATACCGGTTGCAAAATTTAATGGGAACATTATCACATCAAGTTCATTCTCTTCAATGATCTTCATCAGTAGATCAGGTTTGTGAGAACTCAAACCTACTGCTTTAGCTTTTCCTTCATTTTTGAGCTGAAAAGCATAATCAAGTAAACCATTTTCAACCACTTTCTTGTAATCATCAGAGTGAGAAATATATTGAATCAGAGCAATATCTGCATAATCAACATCTAGATTATCAAGCATTCCTTCATATGTTTCCTTAATTTTGTTTAATGAGCGTGTCTTTGAATGACCATTAGCTTTTTCGTTGTAAAAACTACCTAAATGAGTAGTAAAAGTGATTTTTTCTCTTTTATCTTTGATAAATTCTCTGAAAACATCAAAGAAATATGGTAAATTAAAAACTAGATCAAAGTGAGTTAAACCATATTTGTAAGCTTCATTTATGATTAGTTTACTATTTTCCTCTCTTGTCAGATTAGTAACTTTCCTCACTCCTCTAGCAAAGTGCTCAATCCCTAGACCAAGAGAACTAAGATTAACTCCATTTGATTGAAGTCTGTCAACTGACACTCTATTCATCGTAAGAGCTATGCTATTAATTCAATATAAAAAGATGTTCAAGAGGAGATTATTTCTTACAAATTGAAAAAGAGTAAAAAGGAGCTTCGAACAAATAAACTATCCTAGATTTCTCTACTCTGCAGCGAATTCTTTCCCAATTTTACGAGCCCATTCTCTAATCTTATCCCAATCTCTATTATCTGTTTGGAAGTATGGTAATCTTTGCATAATTCTCATAAAATGAATCTCTGGAATTTTCCTCAGTGGTATTCTTCCACAAAATGCTTCTATAGCTACTGGATTGATATGATCGTATTTTTCAATCATTGCTTTGAGAAAATTATTTTATGAATGTTCATATAATTCTTGTTCTATCAAATCTAACAATTTCTTTCTTTGTTCATAAGAATTGAGTAAAAATGTCTAATTTATTGAAAAGTGAGAAGATTTAATATCCCTTTTCCATATTAATGAATAAAGGTGATTAAGATTTTTTCAAGAAAGAAAGAAGGAAAAAGCTTGAGTGAAATGTTCATCGAATGTAGTCAAATTACTAAAGAAGCTTTTGAATCTATGAAAAATGCTGTTCTAGCTTATGTTAATGGTAATTTTACCTTAGCTAAACAAGAAGCAGATAAAACAATTGCATTAGAGAAAAAGCAAGATAGAGTTAAAGAAAAGCTCTTCGAACGTATGTTCACCAGAGAAACAATGGTTTTTTCCAGGTCAGATCGAATTCAAATCATTGAGAATATAGACAAAATAACTGATAAGATAGAAATTGTAGTTCGAAAACTATTGTTGTACCAGGTAAAAATCAAGAAGCCTTTACAAGAAGGGATCATAGAAATTGCTGAATTAAATAACCAGATTGGAATGAAGGTTCATGAAATGCTGGTTAACGTTCTGGATGATTTCGAAAAAGCAAAAGAAAATATTATTCAGATAACTGATTTAAGACGATCTGTCAGAGAAAAACAGTGGGAACTTCAAAAAATGAATTATTCATATCAAGAAGATTTTATGTCTTTTAGATACACTGAAACTTTAATCAAATACCTGATGGAAGCAGCAGACCGAGCAGAAATATTCGCAGATAGAATTTTTGTTTTGATTTACAAATATACACTTTAACTTAGTCTTATAATGGAGCAAGCAGCAAATGGATGTCATAGTTATAATACTCATTATTCTGATGTTAGTTCTCTCTTTTGGTATTGGAGCTAACGACGAGACTATGGCAACTTTGGTCGGTAGTAGATCTCTCAAACTAAAGTATGTTATTATTTTTGCTGCAATTTTAGTTTTTGTTGGTGTTTTGGTTCTCTCTGAGCAAGTAGGAAAAACAATAGGTGAAAATCTAATTAATCTAGAAGAGGTTGATTATAACGTTTACATGTTGTTTGCAATAATAATTAGTACAACCATTTGGCTAGTAGTAGCATCAATGACTGGAGCTCCAATCTCCACAACTCATTCTGTAGTTGGTTCTGTTTTTGGAATCGCTATTGTTTGGAGCTTACAACCAGGACAAGCTTTTCTTTCCTCAATGAATTGGGGAGAGCTGGGTAAGGTAGCATTAGGATGGGTTCTATCACCTCTCTTAGGATTTTTCGGAGCAATACTTTTCAAAATCTTAATTGATAAGATAATGAATAAAATACAGAAAGGACTTGTAAAACTTGAAAAAACTGAGAGAATCTTCTCCATTATATTAATCTGTATCGTTGGTTGGACACAGATAAGTAGAGGTGGAAATGATTCAGCTAATGCTTTAGGAATAATGTATGGACTGATTGAAGCTGGTCAATTCTCTGAAGAACATTCAATTTATCTTGTTATAGCTACTGGAGTACTTATCGCTCTTGGATTAGTTGTAATAGGAAGAAATGTGATTAAAAATGTTGGAAACAATCTAATAGCTATAAGACCTTCTGACGCATTTAGTATAGAATTATCAACAAGCATTGTACTTTTTCTAGCAACTTTTCTTGGATTTCCTGTTTCTGGAACTCATGTTTTAATTTTTTCAATTATAGGTGCAGGAATGGTTAAAGGAGAACGACCAGATAAAAAATCTTTCCGAAAAATGCTTTTTAGCTGGATTATTACATTCCCAGTTGCTGCAACATTATCAGCGTTGATCTATGGTGTATCTATAGCAATCTTTCTCTAGAGACAACTTTTTAATCCATTAATTTCTGTTTTTTATTGGGATTAAAATGAATCAGGAAGAAAGTAGTACTACCAAATTAAAACAAACAATTTTTGAAGAAGTAATGGATGAAATTGATGAAGAAATAATGGATGGTCTAGGAGATTTAATCATTGAAGAGAAACTTAAAACCATAATTACAGGGATTCAAGATTCTGTTAAAGAGAAAATAACTGAAATAATTCCTGAAGATGTCTCAGAAGATATTACGGAAGTTCAGAAATTCATCATAGGAGAAAAAATCGCTAGAGTAGTTACAAAGGATGCAAAGACAAAACTAGCTGATTTAGTTTCGGAAATTGTAGAGAAAACCTATGAAGTAATGTATGAACTTCGAAATGAAATAATCGAGGAAGTCTTCGAAGAAACAGAAATTGAAGAAGAAGAAGAAGAAGAAACAGCAGTAGCATCTTAATTCCTTATTTCTTCCATTCTTTTGGAGCAACTACAGGTGGATGTACAAATCGTCGAATTATCGAAATCTCATCTATTTTTTGTAAATCCTCTATAGGTAATTGTATATTTATAGCTGCAAAGTTGTCTTGTAAATGGTTCAAACTTGTTGCTTTTGGAATTGGAAAAGCTCCTTTACTAATAACCCAAGCTAAACATACTTGTGCTACACTTATACCATTTTTTTTGGCAATATCTTGTATTAAAGCATCTTTTAGAGCATGCCCTCTAGCTAAAGGAGAATAAGATACAACTTGAATTTCCTTTTTACTATGATGTTTTAGTAGGTTTTTTTGTTGAAGGTAAGGGTGGTGTTCAATCTGATTTACAAAGATTGGCTTATCACAAACTTCCATAGCTTCATCAATCATGTTTGGTGTAAAATTGGAAACACCTATCTGTCTAACTTTCCCTTCATCAATCAATTTACTGATTGCTCCTAAAGTTTTCTTGTGAGAATATCCCAGAGGAAAAGCAGGATAATGAACATATAAGATATCAATAACATCTAGTTTTAATTTCTCGAGAGATACATCAGTTGACTTTAAAACAGCTCTTGGTCTAAGCTTAAGAGGATGAAGTTTAGTAGCTACTGATATTTCATCTCTTTTTACAATCCCATTGTCGAAAATCTCTTTCAATCCCTCTCCCACAAATTGTTCGTTTCCATATGATTGTGCAGTATCGACATGTCTAAACCCAAGTTTGATTCCTTCTACAGTAGAAAATTT
>JAGLTP010000557.1 GCA_023135215.1 Candidatus Heimdallarchaeota archaeon | reverse complement strand
AACCCAATCCCAACAAGTTCTTTGACTCAAAGCTCGTCTTCCTCTACGTCCTTGTTCTACGTAGCATAAATATAGCCCCTTGGTTTTAATAAGTGAATTAATCATCAGGAAAGCGAAAAGAAATACGAATGTTAGTACACCAAAAATAATAATAGTTATAAAAGCAAAATCATAATTAAAACTCAAGAATATAGATGCAAGAGTTGAAACAAACGAAAGAATGAATAGAGCTAGAACTATCCAAAAGGTCTTTCGAGATGGAACTTTTCTTCTTTTTCTAGTTTTTTCATATTCTGCTATGCGTTGTTGTTCTTCTAATTTTGCAATCCTTTCTCTTGCTTTTTCTTGTTCCTTTATTTTTAACACAGTTTGTCTCCGTTCTTCCCATTTATCTACTGGTTGAGATTTTTTTGGTTTATCATTATCGAAAGCTATAGGAAGGAGTTTCTTTTTATAATCAAGAATAATTTCTTCTAAATCCTCACCACAAGATGAGCAATATCTATTATTTATAGTATGCTCTTTTCCACAACTTGAACAATATATCTTAGACATATCAAATATAATTTTCTCGCATCATTTTAAAAACGTTTTGAGAAAAGAAATATGAAAATAAAAAGAAAATTAGGAATAAGGATTTATCCCTAGTCTTTCTGTAAAAAGGCATACATTGCAAAGCTTTCTTGATCACAATTAATCACTTTCCAACCTTGGTCCAAAAAAGATTGAACCTCCTTCTCAAAAGCTTGCATAAAATCAGCAATTGATGGATAACGGGTTGGTTTTTGATTAACCATTCTAATTACTTTAAATTTGGTCTAGATTTTAATTAAGTGTAATTAATATATATTTTTCTCACTTGAGAGCATAGAGAAGTGTTTTTGAAAAAGAATGAATACTAAATAGATAGAGAGATTGGAAGTTATCTTAACACCCAGTACTAATTGCTCTCCAAATGTACCATATCACAAATATTATTGCTCCACTTACTAGAATAAGAATAGGAGTAACAATATACCATGGAAATTTTCTTGAAGACTGATCAATTCCAAAGCTCTCTTTATACTCCTTTGCGACGAAGTCTTTAGCTTTAGCTTTTCGACTTACTGATGTATCTGAAAAACTAGCTCTAATATTATATTTAGAGAAATCTTCTCCACAATTATTACATTGAAAATTATTTATTGAATTCTCATGCTTGCAACTAGGACAAAAGAAAGTGTTTAGTTCTCGTTGTACAGGTTGATATGTTTCAGTTGTTTCTTCATGCAAATTTTTACCACAAAAGATGCAGAATTTATTCTTTGGATCAATAATATTTCCACAATAAGTACAGAATCGCGTAGACATGTCAAAAATTACTTACGTTTCTGGAAATAAAAATCTTCTCTCTTAAGGAAGTTTTTTTAATAACCAATTTGAAAGCTTATATTATGAAGATAGGTCTTTTAACTGGTGGAGGAGACTGTCCAGGATTAAATGCTGTGATAAGAGCTATTGGAAAGAAAGGTATAGTTCACTATGGTGACGAATTTATTGGTCTTATAAATGGATGGGCTGGATTGATGTCACTTGATTATGTTGTTTTAGAGAGAAAAAATTTCTCTGGTATACTACATCTGGGGGGAACTATACTAGGCTCTTCACGAACCAATCCTGAAAAGGAGGAAGGGGGGTATGAACAAGTTATTAGAAATTTCAAGGAGCTTGGACTTGATGCACTCATAGTGATTGGGGGGAATGATACACTAGGAGTAGCGGTGAAACTTCATAAGCTAGGAATTCCTATAGTAGGTGTTCCCAAGACAATAGATAATGATATTAGTGCAACAGATATGACTTTTGGTTTTGATACAGCTGTGTCAGTAGCTACAGAAGCAATAGATAGGTTACATACCACAGCTGAATCACATCATAGATGTATAGTTGTTGAAGTGATGGGTCGTCATGCAGGATGGATAGCTACTTATGCAGGTATTGCAGGAGGAGCAGATTATGTACTGATCCCTGAACAGCCATTTGAGATACAAGATGTTATTGACAAAATTCAACAGAGAATGAATAGGGGAAAATTCTTTTCCATTATAGTAGTAGCTGAAGGTGTTGAACTCAAGGAAGAGGGATGGGATATTCAGATAAGAGAAACAGATGATTTTGGGAATGTTCGATTAGGTGGTATTGGAGCTCTCTTAGCTAGAGAGATAGAGAAAAGGATTGGCATAGAATCTAGAGCGGTTGTACTGGGACATGTACAACGAGGTGGGACGCCTACAGCATACGATAGAGTGTTAGGTTCAAAGTATGGCATTACAGCTATAGATATGGTTCATAACGGACACTTTGGAATGATGACCTCTCTTCAAGGAACAAAGGTAAGACCGGTTCCAATAGAAGAAGGTGTAAAAGAATCAAAAGTAGTTGATAAAGAAACTTACGAAATAGCTCAAGCATTCTTTGGATAAAACTGATAGAAATTTAAGAAATAACAGTTCAATAGTTTTCGGGGTTTTTCGATTTTCAAATTTAAAGAATCTATCTATTATAGATGAATATAAAGAAAAAAAGAAGGAATTTTGTGGGTTATTTTAAACATCCTTATTGTCTATGAAGTACAATGCTAATATTTCAGCAAATACAACAGCTTTTTGGAACATAGGTCCTAAGTAGTGAGGTCCTACACCTAACCAATCTAAAGCAAAGATTGTGAAATATCCCAAGAGGATGATTAATACTATTGAAGACAAGATTATGTCCCAGATAGTATCCCATGTACTTGTATCTACAATTTTATCTTTTCGTTTCTTAAGGAAACTAGAGATTTGAAGTAATGCATTAATTGCTGCGAATCCTCCTATGAAAATACCTGCACCAGCGAGATGTAATATTCTTAGACTATGGTCTAAAGGTATTGCAATACCTGCAGCTCCTATAGCAAGAGCTACTGAAAGCAGACCTTTTGGCAACCAAAGGTGTAAATCTCGGTTAACAAAATATAGAATACCTACAATCAAGGCAAACGAGCCACATAATCCAAAACCAATCATCATGATGATCATAGAAGTAGTGTTAACATACCCTAAACTACTTTGAATTCCACCTAAGTTACTAATGTGTTCAGCGAAAAAGATGTATTTTTGAGGGTAATAAGCTATTGCTAGGAAGAATGTTACTATCATGAAATATGCCATTATAATAAACAAATTTTTAATTGCGATTTGAACCCTTTTTGGAGGTTCATATTCTCTCATTCGGAACATGTGAAGATTATTCCAATAGTCATGTATAAATCTTTCTAGAAAATTTTTTCTGAAAAGTTGCTTTACAGTCAATAATTAATTATTATTTCTCAAGTTCTTATACAGAATTAGCATCGATGAATTATCTTTTCATATAGATAAAAATGATGAAGAATTCTGGATTAAAGCTAAGTAATTATTCTTTCTTTTTGTTCTTACTGAATAACACATAGATTAATCCAAATATAAAACCTAATCCACTGTGAGACAGATCACATCCACCACAGTCACATCCACCACAGTCACCACAACCACCACAGTCACCACAGTCACCACAACCTCCTCCACAGTCGCCACAGTCACCACAAGAATCACATTCATTTCCAGAACAATAACATGGACCATAGCAAAAGCTGCTTCTTCTGTAATGTCTTCGAGGGTTAACCGCGGAAGCAATTAAAGCGGTTATTAAGAAGAAAACTCCAAAAATACCTATTAGTATATAGAACAGAAAAGGTGTGAAGTAACCTCTGTAGAAGTATAGAAAAAGCACTACCCCTGCTGCAATCATGAATAGTATACTAAAAAATCTTGCAGGTCTTGATCCTCTTCCACTCGATACTCTTTCTTGTTGACTTACAGGACCTTGTTGATAAGTCTGTGTTCGCTCAGCTGCTTGATACTTAATAGGAAGTTGACCTTGCTTAAATTGAAGGATTACCTTCTCAAGATTATTTCCACAATATTCACAGAATTGTCCTTCTGATTTATGAACTTGACCACAATTGGGGCAGAAGATATCTTTCATCAAAATATAGCTAATAATCTGTATTATAAAAATTTATTGTGATTCTTTCAGAAAAAAACTGAAGAATCATAAGAATTGTTTAGAAACCTTATCTATCTCTGAGAGCTCAGATTTGGATAATTTAAGTTTCATTACTTCAGCGTTAGATTTCGCTTGTTTTGCTTTTGTAGAACCAGGAATAGCAACGACAGTTTTTCCATGAAAATTAACCAACCAGTTTAAAGCGATTTGAGCAATTGCTGCTTTGTGAGATTTTGCTATACTCTCTAAAGTCTCTATTAATTGTTGACTCTCTTTGATTTGTTTTTTACTTCGTAATCTTCTAACAGATGGTTGATTTTTAAACATCTCTTCATCTTTGTGAAATTTTCCTGACAAAATTCCACTCTGTAAAGGAGACCAACTGATAATAGTTATTCCTAAATCTTTAGCAGCATCAAGTATCCCATTTGATTCAATATTCCTCTTGATAAGACTGTAGTTTACTTGATTAGATGC
>JAGLTP010000556.1 GCA_023135215.1 Candidatus Heimdallarchaeota archaeon | reverse complement strand
ATATTAATTTATGAGACAACAAAGAATTTTCTTCCTTTTATTTACTGCAATAATATTTACTATGTCTTTTCTTAATCCTAATTTCACATCTGCAGGTTGGGAAACTGATACTGTTGGTGATGCTTCTAAAACTTATTTAGATATCACAAACATGACCATTTCAAAAACAAACCTACAAATTGAACTAAATGAAAATCCCTATTACAATGACAGTGGAGAAATTAATTGGCGCTTCTATAATATCTGGATAGATACTAGTATGGGTGATGATAACCCAAATACTACAATCTGGAGTACCGACATGTATGAATATGTGGCTCATTTTGATTGTCGTTGGAATGGTAGTCACTGGCTTAATAATTCATATATCAATGCTTTTCGTTATTATTTAACTTCTGATGGAAGTGAAAAGGTTCTAGGAAGTTTCTGGTGGGATGGTAACAATTGGGTTGGGTCTGATCCAAACATAGATATTGCAGTTATCTCAGGAAATAATATTGCCTTTGAAATTGATGGTGCTATTCACAGAGAACAACCTTTAGGTACAGGTTTTGTTATCCAAGGTGTTGCTAATACCTCAAACGGCACTACAGTTGACATTGCTCCTAATCATGGTTGGGTTGATGAATTTGATAATATGTGTGAAGCTCCAGAGGAGGAGGAGGAGGAGGAGACAGAAACTACTCCCTTCTCAAGTCTTGGATTTTTATTAGGTTTTGTCCTTTTAGGTATAATAGGTTCAAGTATCGGTAATATCAAAAAATGGAAAAAATAAGGAAGCTTATACAATAAATTCTCCTCTTTAAATAGATTATACAGAAGATGGAAAAATAATAGGATTAAATTAATCCTTTTTTCTCTTTTATTTTTTCATAATTTCGATTTTACACGGTTTACTTTTTTAAGTGAATCTATTAGAAAAAATATCAATAGTTGTTTGAATAAGCTTATACGTTAGTCAAAAAGAAAGCTATACGGTCTGTAATTAATATTTTGCGATGTTTACTTTAATATTGATGCCTTGAATTATCGTCTTTATTTTTTAAATAATGCTCTTTATCTTTACTTATTTCTTTTGTATATTGAGTAAAAATGATACAGAAAAAACTATCAACAAATAACAAATCAGAGGAATTCCAAAATGGATGGTGATGAACATATGATTATGGACTGGTGGGGAATACCCTACATGGGATACATGATGATAGCTGTATGGGCTATATTTGTTATTATTGGTGTACTGGTTTACAAAGATGCTGAACACAGAAAAATGAATGGAGCATTATGGCTTATTCTGATATTTCTACCTTGGGTTGGAATAATATCTGCTGTTGTTTATTTATTTGTCAGAGCGAATTATCCAATACAACATACCAATGTTCAACATCAGACACCTGAACCATATCGTCCTCCTCCAAAACAACAAAAAGCTCTAGAAATGCTGGATGATAGATATGCTCAAGGAGAAATCACTCGCGAAGAATATTATCTAATGAAAAAAGACATTGAATATGGGAAATAAGATCACCTTTGTGGATGTAAGCTATACACTTCTTCCTCCCATATTCTTTGTTACTATAACAGATTAGGTGTACAAAATTGAATAAAAAAGAAATAACAAATCATAGTAATATGGATTATAGTAAGATGGACCATGGTAAAATGGATCATAGTAAGATGGACGATGGTACAAATATGAAACATCAAGATCATCAAGGGCATGATCATTCAGCTCATATTTCTGATTTTAAGATACGGTTTATTATTTCTACAATTTTAACAATCCCTATTTTAATTCTGTCAGAAACAATCCAAATATGGTTAGGCTTTGAACTCACCTTTCCATTTCAAAAAGAAACAGTATTTATCATCGCGACTCTAGTCTATTTCTATGGTGGTTGGCCTTTTCTTAAAGGCATGGTAAGTGAGATCAAAAAGAAACAACCAGGGATGATGACACTTATTGCAATGGCTATTTCTGTTGCATTTTTTTATTCAGCTGCTACAGTTTTCTTTATTTCTGGTTCTGATTTCTTCTGGGAGCTTGGTACATTAATAGATGTAATGCTACTAGGACATTGGGTTGAAGCTAAGAGCATTATGGGTGCTTCAAGAGCACTGGAAGAATTAGTGAAAATCATGCCTACAACTGCTCATCTGATTGAGAATGGGGGAGTTATTGATATTCCTGTCTCTGAACTTGAAATTGGAGATGTAGTTCTTATCCGTCCCGGTGAAAAAATACCCTCAGACGGTGAAGTGGTTGAAGGAGATTCATATGTAAATGAAGCTTTCTTAACCGGAGAATCTAAACCTGTTTCAAAATCTACAGGAGATGATGTTATTGGTGGTTCCATTAATGCTGAGGGAATTTTACATGTACAAATTGAGAAAACTGGAGAAGAGACATATTTATCTCAAGTAATAAAATTAGTTAGAGAAGCTCAAATGAGTAAATCAAGAACTCAAGATTTAGCGAACAGAGCTGCTGCACTTTTGTTTTATATTGCCATTATAGCTGGAGTAATTACTTACAGTGTGTGGTTTGCTATTGGTTTTCCTGATTTTGCACTTGAAAGAACAGTAACAGTGTTGGTAATTGCATGTCCTCATGCTCTAGGATTAGCCATTCCTCTTGTAGTTGCACTTTCAACCTCAATTACAGCGAAGAGCGGAGTACTAATTAGAGATAGAACAGGTTTCGAGAACGCAAGAAAAATTGATGCGATAGTATTTGATAAGACTGGAACACTAACAGAAGGAAATTTCGGAGTAACAGATGTTATATCGTTGATATCTAAAGAAGAACTACTGAAATTATCTGCTGCTCTTGAAATCAACTCTGAACACATAATAGCTAAATCGATTGTTGAATATTCTGAGACAGAAGGAGTTAAAATCGAACCTACATCTGATTTTACAGTTTTACCTGGTAAAGGTGTTCATGGGAATGTCAATGGTAAGAATGTATATGTTGGTAGTCCCAATCTTTTAGAAGAGCTAAAAATTAAAAATAATGACAAAAAAATAATACAACTTCAGGAACAAGGAAAAACAGTAGTATTCATCGTAGTTGATAATCAATTAGCAGGAGCTATTGCTCTCTCAGATCAGATTAGAGAAGATTCCAAATCTGCAATAAAGAAGCTTAAGGAAAAGGGTATCAGAACTTATATGCTAACTGGTGATGCAAAGGAGGTTGCAGAATGGGTGGCGAAGGAACTTGAGATAGATGATTATTTCGCTGAGGTTTTACCACATGAAAAAGCAGATAAAATCTTAAGTTTGAAGGAACAGGGATATAAGGTTGCAATGGTAGGAGATGGGATAAATGATGCTCCTGCTCTAGTAACTGCGGATGTTGGAATTGCCATTGGTGCAGGAACAGATGTTGCCATTGAAAGCGCTGATGTAATTCTTGTAAAAAACAATCCTGATGATGTACTTAGACTACTTGATTTATCACAAAAAACCTACTCAAAAATGGTCCAGAACCTATGGTGGGCAGCTGGCTATAATATAGTAGCTATCCCTCTTGCTGCAGGAATATTGGCAAGTTTAGGATTTGTAATTAATCCAGCAATTGGTGCTATTCTGATGTCATTGAGCACAGTGATTGTAGCATTAAATTCTCAAACTCTTCGAAAGCATGATAAAAAAGTTAAAGTTGTAACACATAAAGAACTTCCATCATCTGAGACAGTAAAAGCGATAACTTAATCTAAGAATGTTGATACTATTTATCCGTTGTTTCAAATCTTTTTTCAAATGTACTTAAACATGTATTGCAACAGAAGTATCTTTTTTTATTTCCTATCACTTTACTAAAAATCGCATCGGAAAATTCTCTTTTACAATAAGCACATATTATTTTAATGCTTTTAGGTTCTAGAATTAATAGTTCCTTTTTCTCTGTCATTTCCTCAAAAATGACTGTAACTTCCATATCTTCTACTTCTTCTAAATTTTGCAGTTCATTGATTAACTTATTTTTTTGTGCTTCCGTAATAAAATGTGTCATTAAAAGAAGGTTGTATCTTCCACCAGCAAAGAACACCTTGCGAATTAGTTTATCTTTGTGCATTTTGTTAGCTATTGTTTGTATGTTTTTTGATAGAATTTTAAGCGCAATCAAACTTGGTCTCCCTTCTGTAAGAAGTGAAAAATCAATATTAACGCTAAAAGAATCAATAATTCCCTTTTCAATTAATTTCTCTACACGACTTTTTGTTGCAGGAATTGACAATTTAACTAGATCTGCTAATTCAGAATAAGATTTTCGTCCATCAACTAATAGTTCACTTAGAATTATCAAATCTTTTTTATCTAGAGGTTTCAATTCATCTTTCTTTTATAGTATATTTATTAAAATGTGTTGAATTATCAATTTAATAGAATATTAGCAATACTTGGTCTCCCTCCAGTACCGACTGCGAATAGAATGGATTACACATAAGAGGGAGATATAATAGGGTTAAATTAAACCCTACTAATTTTATTTTTTTACTATTATTATTCTATGAACAAATTTGCAAAAGATTTTTATTTTTAAAAGATTTCACTGATATTTGTTATGACTATCCTTATTACAGGTTTAACAGGCTTTCTCGGTTCTCATTTAATAAAAGAGTTAAGATGTAAATATCCAACTAGAGAGATAACCGCACTAGTCCTTCCACATGAAAGAGAAATGTGTGAGAAATATCAAAAATATGAAATAAGTTTCTCTTTTGGAGATATAAGTTCAAGGGATAGTCTGAAAGGATGTTTAGATGGAATTGAATCTGTGTTCCATCTTGCTGCAATTGTCGATGATCTCGCACCAATGTCAAGTTTTTACAAAATAAACCATTTAGGAACAAAAAATCTACTAGAAGAATTTGTTAAGGCAGATTCAAACACTTTCATTTATATGAGCTCATTAGGTGTTTATGGCTTTAATTTACTTGATTATCCTATAGATGAGGAATATGAAGTTGATTTAATTCCAGGATACAGAGAAAGCAAATATCTAGGTGAAAAAGAGGTTTTCAAGTATGCTGAAGAGTTTGGATTCAAAGCTTCAGCTTTAAGACCACCAATTATTTTTGGTCCCGGAGATTATCATTGGACACCTAATATATTCAATTTAGTTGAGAGTGGTAGAAAAATACCACTGATAAATGGAGACAATGTTGTTTATGCTTATAGTTATGTTTGTGATATAGTTGAATCTTTAATGAAAATGGAAGAATTAGATGAATCAAAAGGGGAGGTATTTAATCATACCAGTTTTCAAGTAACAAATAAAGAATTGTTCGAAACTGCAGCTAAAATAAGTAACGTAGAGTTTCAATCTTTCAATCTTAATTATAAAATAGCTATGATGGTGGGATTGTTTGGAGAGTTGCAATGGAAACTATTCAAGAAAAGACCATTACTTAATGGATATAGAGTTAAACAAATGGGAAAATCAAGACTAGTGAATACAGAGAAAATTGAAAAGAAGCTCGGAGTCTCAACTCAGAAATCTTTTGAGGAAGCTTTAAGGGAAACATATCAATGGTATAAGGATAAAATCTAGTTTAGACTATTCATTTACACGGAAAAAATCTTAAGTGCCTTTTGAGTTCTTAGGTTTATTATGTTAAATTTACACAGAAGAGATACACCAGTATTAGATTTTCTCAATGAGTGCAATAAGAGTACCCTTCCTAAGAAAATTCTTGATTGTGGTGCTGGTGGTGGTTCACCTCCCCTTGCTATTTTCCATAATGAAGGATATGAAACTCATGGAATAGAGATTTTGGAAAGTCAGGTTGAAAGAGCAGAGAGTTTTGCTGAAAAGCATAATATGGAATTCAATATTATTAAAGGAGATATGCGAGAACTTCCTTATGAAGATGAATCCTTTAGTTTTGTTTTCAGTCATCATACGATTTTTCACATGAGTAAGAAAGAGGTAGGAAAAGCTATCGAAGAAATGCAAAGAGTATTAGTACCTAATGGTCTAGTCTTCATTAATTTTCCTTCATACGAATGTGTAGGATATGGAGAAGGAAAGGAAATAGAAAAGGGAGAGTTCCTACAATTGGAATTTGGAGAAGAAGTACTTCATTCCTACTATGAAGATAGGGAAGCAGATATGTATTTTGAAAATTTCGATTTCATTTCCATAAGAAAATGGGTTTTGCTAAAAAACGAAGGATGGGTAGACAATATGGGAATGATTGAATACATAGCTAAGAAAAAAGTGTAGTAGATGTTTTATCTTCCCTCTTTAATTCTCATCTTTGTTGAGAAATTTAAGTTTTAGCTCTTTTTTCCCTTCTTCTGGCCCCCTAAGGTATGATACAATTACTGCTAATATTCCTACCCCAACAAAAATAGCAAACATGATTTTCATAGCTGGGATGTAATTTATTGGATCCTTAACTGGTAATCCGTTATTTCTATGAAAAGCGTTTCTCAATATAAAGAATACTGCTGTTGATAAAGCTGTTCCTAAACTGAATCCAACTTGAGTAGATAGATTCATAAGACCACCTGCAACACCTAGTTTATCTTTTGGAGCTGCTGACATAATAGAATTAGAATTTGGTGAGATAAACGCTCCAAGCGACATCCCAAGAATAAGTGCTGCTATTACAAAAAACCAGTATGAAGTATCTTCTTTGAGGAAAATTGCTAATAGCATTAGATCAACAGTAATTCCAATCATCCCTATAGAAGATATTATTCTAGGATCTATTCTATCTGAAAGCTTGCCAGAAAATGGTCCTACAATCGCCATTCCAACTGGTGCTCCAATGATAACCAATCCTATTTGTATAACATCCATATTCTGCATTTCTCTTAAATAGAAAGGTAGTTGGTAGAAAATAACATTTAGACTTTGATAAGCTAAAACTGCAGCTAAAATACCAAAAGCGAATCTTCTGTTCTTGAACATATTAAGGTCTATAATTGGTTTCTTCGTTCTCTTTTCCCAAAGGATGAAGATAACACATAATACAATGCTCGTAGCTATACCTATTCCTCCCCAAAGCACTGGATTAGGTATATTTTGATCTACAAAAACTGTTAAACTGAAAACTAACAAAGTTAAGAACAGCATGAAACTAACTGAACCAATAACATCTGCTTCTCTTCTTTCTTCCTGCATTGGAGGTGTTTTTGGAATAGCAAACTGAACATAAATTATTGCTATTATTCCTAGTGGAATGTTTATGTAGAAAATACTAGGCCATCCAAATCTATCGGTTAATAGTCCTCCTAATATTGGGCCAACAGTGATCCCTGCAGCTATTATTAACGCGTTTAATCCTAATGCTGTCCCTCTATTCTCTTTGGTTGTAAACCTTGTAATAATTGCAGTTCCATTTGCCATCCCACAACAGGCTCCTAAAGCTTGTAGAATTCTTGCTAAAACTAGCCAAAGCAACGTTGTTGATAACGCACAAAGAAGAGATCCGATGACAAAAATCATTGATCCTATTTGTAGAATAATCTTATTGCTAAACCTATCTCCTAAATCACCAGCAATTGCTGTAAAACCAATTAAAGTTAAAAGATAAGATAAAATTACCCACTGAGCAATATTCTGTTCTACTCCGAGATCATTAGCTATTACTGGGAGGGAAACATTGGTGATAGTACCATCAATAGAAGCTATAAAGACGCCAACCCCAACTGAAGTTATTAAAACAGCAATGCTTACTTCTTTAGATGATGGAGCTTTATTGGGCTTTTGGAGTTCTGAGGATATGGTCTCTTCTTCTATGTTAGTAGAGGAATCCGCAGTTACATCTTTCATAGCGAGCAGCATATCTCAAATCAACTAAAATAAAAAGTTTTGGAGAGTATCAACAGTAATTTTTTATAAATTATTTTTCACTTTTTTCTTCTTCTGTTTCGTAAGTAATCTCGCAAATCCTATGTTTGCTTTTTGTTAAATTAACTTGAACCTGGCTTGATTTTTTCAGCCACTTCTCACAGGTATTGCAGATTATCTCATCAGGGTATCTCCAATAATTACAAACTACAAGGAATTTTGTTTCATCAAAAAAGAAATCTGAGATGAAAGGTGCTTTATTAAATAATTGAATCAACTTAATCATTGGATCTAAATCCTGATAAATCTGTTCTCCTATATCTTGCTTGATAAGAACAATTGTTTCTTTCCTATCACTAATTCCCATCTCTCGAATTGTTTGATCTTCTCTATAGGAGATTGTTTCTCTATTAACTCCTCTAGGTGCAATTTGAAATATGCAATCTTTGACATAGCTGTATTCTCCTGCACATCTTATTTCATTACTAACTATTGGTTCATCGAGAATTTGACTAAAAATAGCTTCTAGCATCCCCTCTATATATGCACAAGCTTTTGTGGCTATTACACCAAGAGAATCTGTCCAAATTGAGTTTTTGAGAGAAACAGTTGCAACTTTTTCATCTGGGTCAAAGTGCAGTATATTTATGACTCCCCATCTATTTACTGTTGGAGATCTTAATATCGCATCCAAGTAGGTTCTTGACGAATCGGAATGCTCTGGTCTTAATCTAGACAAAATTGCTTTACCTGCCTCATAACCAATTTTCCCTAATATTTGAGAAATCGCATCTTTTCTCCCTTCAAATTGACCGTAAAAAAGCTCTTGAAAGATGTTAATTGCATTATCTCTTAAAGAGCTTAAACAATTACCAACTTCAGGGAAATCATCTAGAATGGGTTTGGAGTAAGTGATAATTATGAACATTTCAGAAAGTTCGATTAGTTTACTGATAGTCTTTGACATCTCTTCTTCTAATGAAGAAATAGTTAGATATTCTGTAATAGTTGGATCAAAGATAACAAAGGAAAGCATAAATTGTTCTGCTCCTCCACGAGCTAGGGGATTAGGGATAGAGAAAAACATACTTGAATATACAACATTAGCCATTGCATTGACAAAAGCTCTATGCTCTTCCAAGAAATTAAAATCCATTAGTCTAGTTAGGGAAGCAGTTATTCTTTCATCTTGTATCTCTGCAACATTAAATAGTAACCTAGGGCCTAACCTTTGATCAAAGTGAAATAACATCACGTTAATTCTATTTCTAAGATCTGCTCTTTCAGCCATCTGCCATCATCTTTTGAGATGCATAAAGATACGCTAAGCAGAAGGAGGGGTTAATTTCTGCTGTACGTATAACATCAGTTGCCTGAATAAGCTCGTCGTATTCATCCTTGTTTTTAAGATATTGATAGAGTATATTCGAGCCTATTCCAGTTAGAATAATCGCTTTGAGTTCATTCTCAAATAACTTTCTTCTAATATTCTGATTTATCTCCTCTAGAAGCTTTGTTTTGAGTAAGTGTGCGATCTTAATTAACTCATAATCATCGAAGGAATCATCAGTGATACGTAACATATTTTTGAGTCTATTTAATGAATCTTCCTTGAATTTAGCTTTCTTATCAGAAGTGTCAACAATATAATCTGTGGGATGTAGATCTTCAGTTATCAGAAAGATATCAGCTGTTTGAGAGTAAGCTTCAAACGGTAAATTGTAAATGTATCCATCATATTCAAGGTTTGGTTGAATAAATGCAGCATTTGTCTCTAGTAGACCAAAATAGAGTATTTCATTGTTCTTGATTCTATCATAATCAGAAAGTGATTGAGAAAGTATTCTTTCCTCTTTAATTGGAATGAAGCTTGTTGTCCTAGTTGAGAAATCTACGATTAATGCATCTTTCTTAATTAGCTTCCAGACACCTATACCAAGAGCTTTCCATCCTGCTGATACTATTTTATGTGGAACTCTTAATGCAGCTTCTACTGTAATGAAATTACCGTCAATTGTATAACATACTATATTTGTAGGTAGAATAAATTTGGTTAGAGAATCTACAACATACTCAACAGTTTCTTTTGGCGAAGAGAAAAACGAACTAGTTATTGTTAAGATGAACTTTCTTATACTATAATCTGCATAAGAGCGAAGTAGCGTTTTCAGTGTGCCTTCTAATTCTGATCCTCTGGTTCTTACTGGAAGATAAAAACGTTCAAATCTCAAAGGTTCTTCTGGATGAGCAGGATCTATAATAATAATATTTTGAATAGTGGCTCCGAATTCCAATACGGCAATATTGCCTTTTGTTGTTGAAAAATTATCTGTCCGCTTAAGTGCCATCAATTATTTCTCTATTGAATTTCATTAATAAGAATTGAGATACTTTCCCTACCTTCGTCTAAATCCAGTACCTTCTGGTTCCTCTTCCTCTTCTTCTTCAAGTTTCTTTGATTTCTTTTCAGTTGCTAATTTGGCTTGTTTCTTAGCAAGTTCTGGGTAGTCTTCAGATAGGTTTGTAATTAGCTTAGCTTTTGGGTAGATGTTTTGTATATGAACACATATTTCAGCTAAATCATCATTGTCTATATATTCACCAATGAAATGTTCTTTACCGCTCTTAAGAGAGATTACAAGTATAGCTTTCTTTTTGTGTTTCCAGAGATCTAAAGAGATTTTTCGAGGAATTTTTGATAATCCATACTTCCTTATCTCCCTAAGAGTAATCTCACCCTTTTTCAAACGTAAACCTGTTGTTAAAAGGGGTGATGAGCGATATTTAAGCACATCTCCTCTGATCTCTATGTAATCTCTTCCATAAGATAGTTCATGGAATACTCTTACTGAAAAAAGAAGTAAAGGAAGAACTGTAACTACAATACTAGTAGCTAAGATAATAAGATCCTCAGGTCTTTCTCTTATATCAAAGAAATAAATACTTACTATCATAATTAAACTAAAACATAAATTTAGGATGAAATCTTTCCAACCGAATCTTGTTGGTTTCTTTGAAATTACAGCTGTTTTTTGTTCTTCCTCATTCATTTAATACACCTATTTTCTAAGGTTTCTAAATACGTTGGAAATAGCATCAATAGAATTATTTGAAGCTGTTATTGGAATTACACAACCAGGTGCTATTATTATTCTTCTCTCATTTTCCTCTGAGACCTTAATAGCATTTTGGATATTTTCGACAATTTTTGGAACATCTCCATCAACAAGTGTTTGCGTTTCATCAATCCCTGCAAATAATCCTTTATCAAACATCTTTGCTGCTTCACTCATCGATGGCCATGTTAGTTGGTCATGCCAATTTAGTGCATCAACATTAAGCTGTTCTGAAGCTTCTCTAAATTTAATCTCTTGACCATGGACATGCAGAACTACAAATTCAGCTTTTTTCTTGAGTTGATTTATAATTTTCTTAAGAAAAGATACTTCAAACTTGCCAACTTCATCCCAATTTAATTCTGTCTTTCTTAGATGTTGTGATGCAAGAAAAATGCCTTCTGCTCCTTCATCTAATGAGGAGAGAGCAAATTCCACCATTGTGTCTTGAAGAGTGTGCAACGCATCAAGCATGACATCAGGTTTTTCTCTAAAATTTTTTACCAGATTATTATCCATTTTTGATGCCACCATCAACGGAGAAAAAACTGTCATCATTTTAGGAAGAAAATCAACTTCCTTATGAATCAGCTTTACTAATTGTAATTGCTTTCCAAATTCACCCTCGCTAGTGTCTACTGGCTCTAATACCTCCCAATCTTGAAGAGTTTTTATTGTGCATTCTTTGCATCTAGTGCTCCCAGTAATAGAATCATATTCTTCATCAATCTTGCAACCAAAATCAACAACGGGATAACGACCGTGGGGAGATATTTTCATCAGATCAAAGTTATGACGATGATAAAATTTTACATGAGTTTCTGCTAATTTAATCGGATCTCTATCATCGTAAGGAAAATGTTTCCATAAACTAAACAAAGTACGCTCAGAATTCTGACCTTTCAATGTGTCCAATAGAATTTCCAACTTCTCCATAAGTCCTCTTTATTCTTAATATTATCAAGCTTGTGGTATTGAAATTTTATCAATCTATAACTAGAAAAACCTAGTCAATCGAATAACTTAAAAACAAGAATATAAACCCAAAACCGAGAATAATGTCACAAGAACGCAAAGTTGTTAGGAAGAAGAAGAAATTTGGTTTAGTTGTTGAATTCATCCCAGTAACCAGGGATCTTACTCCTGATGATGACACAAAGAAGAAAATTGATGATGAATTGAAAAGAGCTAAAGGCATCACACCTTCATATCTTGCTGATAAATATAATATCCGAGTAAGCACTGCAAAAAGGATACTTCAAGAAGCTGAAGCTAATAATATTATTAAAAAGATCATCACTTCAAGAAGAACCAAAGTATATTCTGCAACAGCTGAATGATATTATTCTGTTTCTTTTTATTAGTATTAACTATAGAACTCTGTAGGGAATGGAGCATCCGTTATTCCACTTTCTGTTACGTAGAATAATGCTTCTCTTTCAGGCATTCTAGAACTATCAAAAAGCCTAGCTATTCTTGAACTTCCTCTTGATTTTCGCAAGAATAATCTTTGTTGAGGTCTATGAGCCCATGCAAATCCTAATGCTGGTTCTTCTGGACTTCCAAATAGGAACTCTTCTACATTAGCAATTATTTGATTTGTGACTACAACAGCTATATCATGCTTTACTGCAAGAGCTATTAGTTGTTCAGCGATTTGCATTATTCGTTGTTGTCTTTCAACAAGACGTCCTTTTCCTATGTATTCAGAACGAAAATGAGATGCAAAAGAATCTACAACGAGTAACCTGATATTTTTTTCTGGAATTGTGTCATTCAACTGTTCAACTATACTAAAGAGATGATTTGTGTTTAGCGCTGAGCCAATGTAAATATTGTTTAGAATATTCTCAACGTCCAATTCTCTGTAACTTGCCATCTCAACAACTCTTCTTGGTGAAAAGGTCCTTTCTGTATCTATGAAAAATGCATTGCCATCCAGTCCCCCTTCTTCTTTAGGTAATTGAACATTGATACAAAGCTGGAAACATAATTGGGTTTTTCCGGATCCAAATCCTCCTGCAAATTCAGTCAATTCTTGTGTCCAGATACCTCCACCAAGGATTCCATCTAGTTCATTCGAAGCAGTAGTAATTTTTCCTCTCTTGCTCTCCAATTCGAGAAATTTAAGTGCTGAAAGAGGTTGAACACCTAGAGTGTTTTGAGCTTTTAGAATAATATCCTTGGCTTCTTTTTCTTTGATTTCAACTTTGGAGATTATCTCATCTGAGGTGGAAATAGCTAAACTCTCAATTGTAAAACCAGCTTTTTCCAATTTGTCACTAATATCCTTCTTAATTCCTTCAATTTGCATTTTTCTAGTTGATTTTATGTTAACTCTGCTCATAAGTCTTTTGTCTAATATGATAGAATCT
>JAGLTP010000555.1 GCA_023135215.1 Candidatus Heimdallarchaeota archaeon | reverse complement strand
AAGATGCTGACTATGCTTTTGTTTCCTATGGGGCAACTGCTGGTAATGCTAAAGCAGTAGTTAACCGTTTAAGGGAAAAAGGAGAAAAAGTAGGAGCTCTGAAAATACGTTTACACAGACCATTTCCATCGTTAGATGTGTATGAAGCTCTAACTGGAATTAAAGCTGCTACAATATTAGACAGATCAGTCACTTTTGGTTCTCCAGGAACGATAATGCAAAATGATATTTCTACTGCACTGTATGGTAAAGAAAATGTTCCCTCTCTGCACGGATATATTAACGGTCTAGGGGGAAGGGTTCTAACTTTACCCGAAATAGAAGAAGCATATGAGATGTCCAAAAATTACAATGATATTGGAATGACTTCAACAGTTGACTGGATAGGGTACAGGAAATGAGGTGTGAAAGATGTTAGAAATACCAAGTATATCAGTAAAAGATCTTCAAGAATGGTCAAAAATGGATGAAGTTCTTACATCTGGACACAGATTATGTGCAGGATGTGGAGCAGGAACAATGGCAAGACAAGTTACTTTAGCTGCTAAAGCTTTAGGAGATCCCATAATGCTGGTGAATGCTACAGGTTGTTTAGAAGTGGCATCCACAATTTATCCTTATACCGCTTGGAATGCTCCATGGGTGCATAATGCTTTTGAAAATGCAGCAGCGACTGCTTCAGGAGCAATAGAAGCTATGAATGCAATGAAAAGAAAGAAACAAATGTCTGAAAAGAATGTTAATATGATAGTCTTTGGAGGTGATGGGGGAACCTATGATATAGGCATTCAGAGCTTATCCGGAGCAATTGAAAGAGGACATGATTTTCTCTATGTTTGTTACAATAATGGAGCTTACATGAATACTGGAATCCAACGTTCTAGTGGTACTCCCAAATATGCTGCTACAACAACAAGTCCTCCTGGTTCTGCTATTCCTGGAAAGGTGAAGTGGATTAAACCTTTAGCGGAGATAATGGCTGCACATGAGATACCAACTTACACTGCTAGCCCTGCTTATCACAGAGATTTAATGGGTAAAGTTCAAGCAGCATTAAAAGTAGATGGTCCTGCGTTTATGTTAGTAGATTCACCATGTAATTTAGGGCAAAGATATCCTCCAGATATTTCTATAGAAACAACAAAACTAGCAGTGAAATCTTGCTTCTTTCCACTATATGCTACCTATAAAGATGAATGGATACTCACAGGAGAATCTGCAAAAATTGCCAAGAATCCAGATAGAAAAATTCCAGTAGAAGAATATCTGAAGCTTCAAGGAAGATTTAAGCATCTTTTCCTCCCTGAATGGAAAAGTAAACTAACAGAGATTCAAGAAGTAGTAGATGATAGATGGAATAGATTGGTAAGCAAGTCCTCTTGTTGATTTTTTAA
>JAGLTP010000554.1 GCA_023135215.1 Candidatus Heimdallarchaeota archaeon | reverse complement strand
ATTGTAGCAAATTACAATTCAACAGGTCAAACTGTTGTTTCCGGTAGTATTGAGGGAATAGACAAAATAATACAAAAAGCTTCGAAGATGGAAATAACAGCTAAAAAACTAAGAGTATCTACAGCTTTCCATTCAAAGATTGTTAAGAGCGTAGAAGCAGTTATGAGAAAAGTTCTTTCTGATATGACATTCAATCTACCAAAATTGAATGTTTATAGTAATGTAACAGGTAAGAAATATCCTTCCCAACCTGATTTAATTCAGAATTTACTAATAGAACAGATTTGCTCTTCTGTTCAATGGGTAGAAGAGATTCACAATATCTATAATGACGGAGCTAGAATATTCGTTGAAGTAGGGCCTAAAAAAGCTCTATTTTATTTTGCAAAAGACATTCTGAAATCAAAGAAGGATGTTCATGTTCTGAATACTCTATCACCAAAAGAAAAAGAAGATGAAAAAATAGCTCGAACTGTCGACAAGATAAAGGAAATCGTTCATACTAGCAAAATAGAAAAGACAAAACCTACAGTAGTTTCTGTACCTAGAAGAGAAATCATTCCACCATCTACAGACATGGATTTCAATCAATATCTATTAAGAAATAAAGAACATCTTCATGATTTTCTTAAACAAGGTTATGAACTCTATTCAACATTTATGAAAGATGAGAAGGAAACTATAAGTTATCCTACATCGCAATTAGTAACAAGCTCCATCGGAGTAACTGGTGTCGGAATAGGGATTCCTGGGAAAAGTAGAAATGTATTTGATGACAAAAATATCGATCTTCTACTTAAAGGAGCTAATTTAATTGAAGGGATTTCTGACGAGTTAAAAAATGACATGCTAGAGAAGAATATTGTTCGTTTAGTGAAGTCAGCTAATGGTTCTGTCTCATTTGAACATATCGATGATACAACAAAAGTAGTCCAACTAGCGGGTCAACTTGGTAAGTTTGATCCCGAGAATGATTTTGGATTAAATCCTAAGTTACTAAATGCTTTAGATATTTCCTTTCAACTCGCTATTTGTGCAGGTTTGGAAGCTCTGAAGGATGCTGGGATTCCTTTAATTAAATCAAAGAAGAAAACTACTACAGGCAAAATTCTGGAAGGCGAATGGGAACTTCCCAATAGCCTTCAAGATAGTACAGGAATTATTTTTTCTTCGGCTTTTCCTGGTTTTGATAATATCGTAAAAGAACTGAAACAACATTTTACTTCGAAGGAAGAACATCAATTCAAAAGAGAGTTTTTATTCAAAATTTTGTCTATGGGTCATTCCCAATTTGCACAACTGATAAAAGCTAAAGGCCCTAACACTCAGATTAATGCAGCTTGTGCATCAACAACTCAAGCTATTGGTATCGCAGAAGATTGGATAAAAACAGGTAGATGTGAAAGAGTTATTGTTATCGCAGGGGATGATGCAGCAAATGAAAATCTTCTGCCGTGGATAGGTGCAGGTTTCTTAGCAGCTGGAGGGATATCTACAAAAGCTAAAGTAGAGGAAGCAGCTATACCCTTCGGAAAAGATAGGCATGGATTAATCGTTGGATCTGCGGCAGCTGGGTATGTTATTGAAAAAGAAGAAGCTTATCAAAAAAGAGGAGTTAAACCTATAGCTGATATCATCGGAACTCATTTTGCAAATAGCGCTTTTCACGGAGCTAGATTGGATGTCAGTCACATTACAAAGCTATTCGGTTCTTTTATAGAAACAATAGAGAAAGAAAAAGGTATTTCTAGAAATGATATTGCAACTGAAGGAATGTTTGTTTCTCACGAAACATATACACCAGCTCGAGGTGGTAGTGCAGAAGCAGAAATTGAATCTTTACGAAGTGTCTTTGGATCTAATGCTTCTAAGATGATTATTATCAATACAAAAGGTTATACTGGTCATCCTATGGGAGCAGGAATTGAAGAAGGTCTAGCAATTAAAGCGATGGAAAAAGGAATTGTTCCACCAATTGCAAACATCAATGAAATTGATCCCAATTTTGCTGATTTGAATTTCTCTCGAGGATTAGAAAAAAGATTGAAATATGCAGTACGTCTAGCTGCTGGATTTGGTTCTCAGGTAGCTTTTGCAGCTTTTAAACTTAATACCTACAAAGGAAGATTTGACAGCCCAGAATATGAAAGATGGCTGAACACAATAGGTGGTAAAAGAGAAGGGATATTTAAAGATGGCAGAGTGCTAAAATTAAAAGAAAGTCCAAAAGAAGAACTAGAAGAGCTTCTGAAACCCAAAGAAATTCTTCCAAGTGTTCCAACTTCAGACATTCTAACTGAAATAATTAGCGTTATAGCTGAAAAAACTGGTTATGAACCTAACCTAATTGAAGCAAATATGAATCTGGAAGAAGATTTAGGAATAGATACTGTAAAACAAGCTGAAATATTTGGAATAGTAAGAGAAAAATGGAATATAGATTTAGATGAAACTGTCAATTTAGCTGATTTTACAACAGCTGAAAAAATAGTGGAATATATCCATCAACACACAAAACAGACAATTGTAACTACTGGAATAGAACCCAAGAAAGAAGAAATCGGAGAACCAAATCTAAAAACGAGTATCAAGAAAATAATATCTCGATCTACTGGTTATGAAGTAGAACTAATAGATGATGATATGGATCTCGAGGAGGATTTAGGAATTGATACAATAAAACAGGCAGAGATTTTTGGGGAAATTCGAGAAGAATTTAATCTCCCCTTAGATGAATCAGTAAACTTAGCTGCTTTTAGAACTATAAATGATATCTCAGAATATGTCACACAAAATATCTCATCTGAAACTTCAATAAGTGAAGTTATTGAACAGGAATCTACTCAAGAAGAAGTTACAAGTGCAAAAGTTAGCAAGGATTCAGTTCGAATTGAAAAATTAATACAAGCTCCAGTTCCAATGGATTTAGAGAATATTGAGAGAATTAAGCTATCAGATCTTTCGAATTTGATAATTAATCTAAATTCCTCTTTTGCTGAAAAGATTGAAAAAGAATTCACCAAGAAGAAGATTGAGTTTGTAAGCCATGAACTGCTTAAAAAAGCTCCTTCTTCTTTGAAGAGTAATAAGTTTGATAATTTCATTCTGATTTTACCAGATAAGAAAACAACACCTGGATTTATAGATCAAGAATATTATGAAAAATTGTTTACACTATTCCAACACTTAGATTTGAATTCTGAACAAAAAATTACAGCAATCTCACCCGAAAAATTCTTTGGGTATGAAGAAGGATCTTACCCACTCTCGGGGGGTATTTCTGGATTTATTAAAACTCTAGGACATGAATTTGAGATTCAAGTAAAGCATCTTTACTCTGAAAAACCTAGTGAAATAATGAAAGAACTGGAATTCTGGGATACAAATATTGAGATATCTTACAGTAATTCAATTCGTTACACGTTAGTTCCTACTTCAATTGAAGAAACAATTTCCGATGTTTCAGAATTGGATATCGGTGAGAAAGATGTCTTACTGGTAACAGGAGGAGGACGAGGAATAACTTTCAAGTGCATCGAAGCTGTTTGCGAAATAGCTAAGCCCAAAGTAGCGTTGCTAGGGATAGAAGACATATCAGAATGCAGCGTAGAAGACTTGAAATTGACTGAAACTGAACTCAAAGATAGAAAACAGAAAATGATTGAGAAACTAAGAGAAACGGAAGAAAAAGTTACTCCTGTAATGATAGATAAGAAATGGAATCAATTTATTTTTAATTTGGAAGTTCTAGAAAATATTCAAACATTAGAGCATAAAGGAATTATTGCTACATATCACAGAACCGATGTAACAAACAAAGAAGCTGTAGCTGAATCTATAAAGAAAATAGAAGAAGAATTTCGATCAAAAGTAACCCATATTGTTCATGGAGCAGGTTTGGAAGAATCCAAGCAATTCAAGAAAAAGAAGTTCGATTTCTCAAGATTTATTGTTTCCGTAAAGGTTGAAGGAATCTGGAATATTCTGGATGCTGTAGATATGAAGAAACTGAAAAGAGTGATATGCTTCACTTCGATAGCTGGAAGATTTGGGAATATGGGACAAATCGACTACTCTTTTGCTAATGGTTACTTGTCCAGATTATGTTGGATGTTAAGTCAACAAGGAATTCCATCTTTAGCTTATGACTGGTCTGCCTGGGGAGATATTGGTATGGCTACTAGAGGATCAATTATGCAGATTTTGGAATCACAGGGGATATACCCAATACCTATGACAGAAGGGATCAGGACTTTCGTTAATCTGTTCTCAAATTACTCTAGCAGCGAAATTATTGTTTCTCGTGGTTTAGGACCATTTGATAAACTGACTCCACATCAAGCTAAAATAACCGATGTTAAGTTTCCAATGATTGACAAAGTTGAGTTTAACAAACCTGTGTTTAGGGGAGATTATTCGATAACAACGGAAAACGATTTGTATATGCTAGATCATCAGATAGAGAATACTCCAATATTCCCAGGAGTAATGGGTTTGGAAATATTCGCAGAGATATACTCCCTTGTTTCAAGAAAGAAAACTAGCACTCTTGAAGATATTGAATTCAAATCAGCAATCAAGCAGTTGCATAATAAACCCAAGGAAGTTTACGTAGAGTACAATCCTATTACTCAGTATTTGTCATTGAAATCAGATTTTGTACCTAAGATTGCGGAAAAACGAATTATGACTACAGAGCATTTCTCAGGAAGAATAGGTAGTACTCTCAAGAAGAAAAGAAGTAAAAAGAGAAATCTAAGCATAAATGAAACTACAATAGAACTGATGACAA
>JAGLTP010000553.1 GCA_023135215.1 Candidatus Heimdallarchaeota archaeon | reverse complement strand
AATTAAAATATATCTCTCCACCACCCATTCCTATCCCATCATGGTCGTTAATGATATTTACAGTGTCAAGAGTTACTTTTACATAACCCACTGCGTTAGCGCCTTGAACGCTTAAAAATGGTATAGAACTGAGAAGGAGTATAGTTACTATTAAACTTGTTTTTATTTTTCGATTCATAAAATCACCTTTCGTGAAGCGCTTATTGTATCTAAAGCTGCTTTCCTCAAAACATGCATAGATATTCTAAGATAGAGGATTATCATGTTTTAAAAAAAAATTCTAAAAAGTATCAAAATGGTATTTTTGAGTCTATTTCTTACACATTTACTCAAATGATTATTAAATAAAAAAACATAAAAAGATTGAAATCTGTATAATATTGGAAGTTCCTGCGTTATTGCTTTCCTCAAAACATGCATGTGCATGTTTGGATCATTTGCATTCTCCTAGGAACTGAGGAGCTCTAATACTCCTCCCATCCTTCTATTTAAGGAGGCCAAGGTTGGGGATCGTCATCTGGAGGTAAGATGGGTCCTTTCATTACTTTTTCACTTCCTTTATGCTGACAACCCCAGAAGATGACAAGGAGAAATCTTCCATCAACAAAGGAAGCAAAATAGATGAATTTTGAGCTTAGAATAGTTCTAGAAATAAAATTAGTATCGGGTGCGTTTACCCGACATATTCTTCAGATTATCTACATAAAGTATTAAAATACACCAGATTTACTACTCATGAGCATGTTCAGTGAGAGCAATCAGAATTTGCGTATAAGGATGGGGGAAGCTGAATCTATCCTTGGTTCCGATTATTCAAAATTCAAGGATTTGATCGAAAAGTATGAGATTAACTACGATTCACCCTTTTGGGACATTGCTTGTTTTCTGATTTTCACCGAACTACCAGGAAAATCCAAAACCGTACATATTTGGATGGATTATTGGCACAAATATAGTAAAGCTAGAAAGTACAAGAATCTGGTTTATTTAGTTCCTACAACCTACATTCAGCTAGCAGATTTTAACAAAACGAAGAAATTCTTCCTAGAACTGCTTGAACAGAGTAAGAAAACAAAAGAACAATTAGGTTGGGAAGTTTATCTCTCAATGTTCTTTCAGTTTAGATCATCAATTAAGCCGATTTTATCGAAGAGAGAGTTTTCTATCTTCCAAATCATAATGGAAAAACAAACCATGGTAACAAAAGAATTGAGTGAAACCCTAAAAATAGATTCTTCGAATATCTCAAAGTATAAGCAAACCCTCACTTCCAGGAGAATTCTTCATCAAGGAACAGTTCTAAACCATCAAAAACTGAATTTGTCAATTCATGGTGTTTTATTCGAATTTCCTCTCTCAACTGACATTAAGTTAATTAATGAAATATCTCAATGTGTTTTTTCGCACTCAATACATACAGGACAGATAGGTTGTAGGTCTGTTCTAGGTTATTATGTTACCCCTGATTTTGAGAATGTTGGAACCGATTTGAGTAGATTAGCTAAGAAAATAAGTGAAGAGAAGGAAGCCACGTCTTTCCAAGTTTTTCAATTTCTAACTTCAACTAGGTTGAAATCTTTTAACTACTCATTTTATGATTACAGAAAAGGAGACTGGAATCTATCTTCTCAGATGATACATCAATTTCTGTATGGATACACTCCTATTGATGAGGAATCTGTACCAGTTATTTCTAGAGAATTTAAACAAGAAGGAAGGAAAAAACTAGCTCTCACTAAGACTGGAATAGAGATTCTCAATCATATTCTGAATCAAAATCATCTATCAATCAGGCAGATTCAAAGCGATTTAGAATTATCAGAAAAAGAAGCTAAGAAACACATCAAATACATTCAAAGTCAAGATCTATACAGATTACGTTATAATCCTGCTTATGTCTTTGGTTTGAAGAATCTTGTTCTTTTTGTGAAAAATCCTCCTTCTAAACACCAGGATTTACACAGA
>JAGLTP010000552.1 GCA_023135215.1 Candidatus Heimdallarchaeota archaeon | reverse complement strand
GTGAAAAACCTAATATAGATATACGAAACCAAGAATATGTGAAAAGAAAGAACGCATCCATCTTCAGGAAGTCGAAAGCTCTTCTAGCACTTGTTATAATCTTATCTACTTTTATTCCAACTACTCTAGCTGCTAGTCCTGTTATTTGTTATGCAATAATTATTGACCAATTTGCAGGAAACTCAAATAATCCAGTTAATTCATCAGGTACACAAATGGTTGAAGAACTACTTCAGCTTGGATGGGAAAATAGCTTAATAGCAACATTTTATGGTGAGAGTGAAATTTCTAAGAATCATATTGATAATGAAATGAGTTATATCCAAGTTAATATTGATGCAAATGATTTACTATTTATTTTCATCAATGTAGAAGGACAATCATTTTTGAATGATACTCTAGATTTCGATACTTGGTTTCCTGAGAAATTTCTTGAAATCAAAACAGCTCAAAAAATAATTTTGATTGAATCTTCTCAGTCTGGTGCTTCAATAGAGGAATTAATTTTCACTGATGGATATGGTTTGAGTAGTGTATCAACTGATGAAAAAAACATTCGATTTACAGAGCATGATTTGGTTAATTGGACACTCTCAGAAAATCCTTTCATAGGTGGAATTTCAGCTCACTTCTGGATAGATGCAATCAACAATATTTCTGCAGATATATCAGGTGATGATGTAGTAACGATGGATGAAGTGAACAGCTTCTCCTTAGCAAAGATTAGAAGTACTTACAACGAAATGTTCAATGATAACTTAACATGGGCTTCAGAGGAGTTTGGAATCACTGATCCAAATAACACTGTATACCCTAAACCCCTATCCTACAATTTTCATGCTCATAATCTGACACTGAATGCTACTGACTTCATAATCAACAACGCTAATTATGTTAACCCAAGTTCCTTTTGGATACCATCTCTTGTAGTAGCTTCTATTATTATTCCTCTTGTAATCTTCGAACTCTATTCATATAGAAGAAGATTGAAAATTAGAAGAGAGAGTAAAGTAGCTGTACAAGAGAGTGAAGAATCAGAACATAATATTAAGTACAAAAACTTTTAATTTCTTCTTCATTTTCTTGAACAATGAGTTTCATTCCAGTTAAGTTTCCGTTTAAAAAAAAGAAAAGAGAAATAATATCTAAATTCCAAGAAGAGGAAATTCTTGAAATTTCTTTATTCTCAAACTTCTATGGAATTACTTCAAAGAAATTCAAACAAATAAGAGGGAATGGAGTGTTGATACTCACAAAAGAT
>JAGLTP010000551.1 GCA_023135215.1 Candidatus Heimdallarchaeota archaeon | reverse complement strand
GCTCGTTTTCACAACAAATGTTTTTGCGATTAAACATATATTCAGAACAAGCAAATCCTCCTTTGATACAAGTTTTTCCCATGGCCAGTCTTCGACAGTTTCATAGCTCATTCACCTCCCGAAAAACCATTAACCGATTACAAATGAAACTCTCCTACACAACACCTTACCAATTAGGAAATATTATTAAATGTTAAAAAGATGCAAAATATGATAGAATGTATGCAATAGTCTATTTTAATTGGAGTGGAAGCAAAGAAGAATTTAAAGAGGCGAAAGAAACGTTGGAGAGAGCAACCAAAAATTTTGATGGTTTGAAGCTAGTGGATATATTAATACCATCAAGTGAATGGAACTATGCTGCTCTCATGAAATTTAAAAGCTTTGAATCATTTGCTAAATATATCAAAAAGACAAGAGAAGAACCCATCACTTTTTTTGCTAAAAGAGGACTTCATCCTCCGCCAAAGAAACTTGAATTGCTTGTAGATATAGACCATCTAGAATAATTTTCCCCTCAATTTCCCTTCATTTACGCAAGTAAATATTGATTCAATGTAAAGAAAAAAGGGTTTTTAAGGCATTTTTTCCATTAGAATGGTGTGAAGAAAATTATTAAAAGAGACGATTATTCCTAATTGGTGAAAAGGGAGGTTAAAGCATGAAAGTTACACTAGCTGACGAAAACGATGTACCAGAAATTATGGATCTTTTTATAAAGATCTATGGCAAAGATTATCCTTTTAAAAAATTTTACGACACCAAATGGCTTACTAAAAGCATCTATTCTGATGATAACTTATTTATGGTTGCAAAGGAGAAAAACAAGATTATTGGTACGGGCTCTGTTTTTCTGACTGCGGGTGGATTCTCTGACTTAATAGGTGAATTTGGGCGTTTGGTAGTAGACCCTGAATATGGTGGAAAGGGTGCAGGCACTGAGATCACAAACGGTTTAATAGACTCAGTCTCAGATATGATCCAATTTGGCTTTGCTGAGTGTAGGGTTGTCCACTTTGGGGCGCAAAAGATATGTGAGCGGTGTGGATTTTTCACAACAGGATTTGAACCAAATAAGTATCAACTTGCGACAAACCGTGAGAGCGTAGTTTTTGTCACCAGACTCTTTGGCCCTGCTCTTTCTTTAAGGAGGAACAATCCTCGAGTTATTGCTAGTATCTATCATATGGCTGCTAAAGGCATGAAAAACCTCGGATTACCAGTGGACCTTATTGTTGTTGACGATATAGATGGATATCCCATGGAGAAGTCTTTTGATTCTGAGGAACTTCAATCAGCGGGTGGTGTTTCACCTCTTCTTAGGATCGAACGGGGACGAGTAAAGAATCCAGAGGTATTTGGTAATCTGAGCTTAAGTTACGGATTCTTCAAGATTGCCACAGATCAAGCGCATTATATAGTAGCAAAAGATAAAGACATTACCTTGGGTGCAATTGGATTCACCGTGGATGATATTGATAAGAAGGTTAAGGTACTCGAACTTATTGAGTTCGACGATGAAGTGAAAGGATTCTTATTGGCCTCGCTGGTAAAGCTGGCCACACAGAAATATGGTGCTCAGTATATTGAAATTGATGTAAGTGCATATTCTCCTCAAATGCAAAAGACCTTGGATAGGTTAGGATTTATTCCAGTGGCCTATTGTCCTTCAATGGTATTCCGTGGAGTGGAACGACTCGATGTGGTCCGCATGGCCAAGTTGAATTTTCCTCCTGATGTGGAAAACTTGAAACTTACTCCCATGGCTAAGGATATGTTCAATCTGGCAATGAAGGATTTAGAAGTTAAGAAAATAGGTATGGAGATCACCGAAATAACGCGACAATCGGACATTTTTAAAGGTCTTTCTGATGGAGAGTTATCTCAACTGGCTCAAATCTGTAAAATGGTTTCCTATCCTGCAGGTAAAACCATATGCTGTGAAGGTGAGAAGGGAAAGAAAATTTTTGTTCTTGCAGAGGGCAAAACCTCGGTTATGTCTAAGGGGGGTAGAAAAAAAAGAATTCAAATCGGATCAATTGGTCAAGGAGAGATTTTTGGTGAGATGTCAATCATTGAAGATTTGCCCCGTAACGCTGACTTGATAACAGATATAGATTCCAAGCTTGTTGTGATAGATAGAGTTGAGCTCGAACATTTGATGAATAAAAATAGTCATCTTGGCAAAGTAGTAATGAAGAACATAGCACAGGGACTTTCTAGGAAATTACGTCGCAGTGAATCGTAAAAAATTAATCATTGAAATAAAAAAAGTTAAATCATTGAGTAAAAAGATGAAACCGGAAGAGTTTTTAAGAAACCTGTGATGCCATACACAATGTATTGGAGTTGTTCAAGTGAGAGTAAAGTTTTTAGGCACACATAATTCAGAATCAAGAAGTACAAAGTTGATCTCTTTTTTAATTGATGATATCTTAGCTGTGGATGCAGGAAGCCTATCTTCGGAACTCTCTTTTTCAGAGCAAGAAAAGATAAAGGCAAT
>JAGLTP010000550.1 GCA_023135215.1 Candidatus Heimdallarchaeota archaeon | reverse complement strand
TCAACTAAATTTTGTATTCTTGCCTGTTCCTTAGGACTCTGTGGATCAACTATAACTTGTTCAAAGTAATCTATGTCTTCTATAAAGCTTAATAGTACATTGCTTTTTTCCCTTGGGATTTGGATTTTTACCAATCTATGAGGAGAAGAAACAAGATTTTTGAGTACACCAACAATCTTTGCCATTTACTCAACACCGATAGTTTCGATAATTACGTTGGAGTTTTTAAGAAGGTTTTAAAATCTTCCTCTATGGCAGAGGTAACCATTAGATGCAGTAATTGAAGATATAGAAAAACCAACAGAAAATTCGATAAAGAGAAAGATGATAAGATAAAGACCAAGCTCGTTACTATAAAATTCTTGTCATTAAAAAGATTCGAAATTTTATATAAAAAATATTAGTTTAGAAAGGAAAATATAGTTTATACTTTTTTTGAAAAGAAAAAGGAAAAAAAAGAAAAAAGTTTGTTTTGTTTATTTTCTACGTCTTCTTAGTGCTTCTAAGGCAGCTAATCCAAGGAAGGATAAGAATACTAATCCGGTTATTCCAGTATCTTCAGTTAGGACTTCTGTTATGACTGTGAAACCAGCATCTTCCATATAATCGATAGCTAGATCAAGATCATATGCATAAGGGTCTAAGGTGTCATCAAATCCAGCGAGTGCATCAGGAATAGTAACAGATGCGGCTGCTCCTAGTCCATTAAGAATTTCTTCAACAATGATATCACGAGGAGTTGCATGACTAATTGCTTTTCTTACCCATTTAGCAGCTTCAGGTGTACCAACAGGTGTCAATTCACCTGAACCCATTACTGGGTGTAACATGTTGATTGACATTTCTTGGTGTGTAGGATCTTTAGCTAGAACACCTAAAATTCCAGTTAGACCTTCAAAGTCTGTCCAATCTGGGAAGTATTGAGCGTCCATAATGTCAATATCTCCATCAATTAATGAAGCGACAGCTGTATCCTTACCTGAGATAAAGGCTAGGTAGAATTCATCTAAAGCTACTGGGTTTCCATGCCAGTTTGGATTGGGTACTAGTTTTACAACACTATTTACTGTGTCAAAATCATCTAGCATCATTGGACCACAAGATTTGACTAGTGCTAAACCATCACCATTAACATCAGCAGAACTACCAGGCATAATGTTAAGAATTTCCCATCCTCTAGCTGTTATACGTGGTTCAATATCACTTTTATCGAGTATTGGGTAATTAAACAAACTTTGCCAGAAGAGGAATGGACCTGTCATTTCAAAGGAAACATTTCCACCAACAACATTTCCAGGTGTTGGATTAACTGCTATTGTTGAATTATCACCAAACCAGTATACCAGGGTTGAATACTCTGCTGAACCAGAATTTGGCATCATATGTAATTGGACACTGTAGACAATATCTTCTGGTAAAACAGGAGATCCATCACTAAATGTAGCTGCTGGGTCTAATTTTAGTTCAACAGTTTGTGTTCCGGCATCAAGATCTACCTCAGTAGATATATCTTCTGCTATTTCATTTTCCCAAACATAAGTTCCTTGTTCTCTTTTAAGAGGAGTACCATAAACTTGGTACATCCATTGCCAATCATAAAATGATTCAGCGGCAAAGACATTTGGTTCTCTCAAATCAGCTGGAATACCATATTTGATAATATGATCATCTGGATCGTCCCAGTATTCTACACGTTGATTAGAGCTAGCTAGTAACATTGAATCAATTCCTGTAAGTCCTTCTTTGAATCCAAAGAGTGACCTTGCATAAATTATAGGGATAGCTGGTTGATCTTCATAGAGAATGGCTTGAAGCTGTTTAGCTAAATCTATTTGTGTTGCTGGGTCAAATTCAGCCATATATTCTGCTAGTAGAGCATCATATGTAGGATTGCTATACTGATAATGGTTATCACCATAAGGTGTTATAGCAGATGTTTCATATAGCCCTTGTAGGTTTAGATCTAGATCCCAAGACCATCCTACAAAGAGTAGATCATAGCCACCAAATTCATAGAGTGGGACATAATCATATTCGACACCGACTGGATAAGACCAGGTTCGTGGTCCGATGTTACCCCATCCTGTAGATTCGTGGAAGGTTATACCGATTCCAATTTTTGGTAAGGTTTGTTCCATTAACAAGGACCACTGGTTACGTGCGGGACTTGTGTTTGGTGAGAGTATGTTGATACTAAAAGCAATATTAATTTCTGTTTCTTGAGCTTGTGTTGCTCCCAACATCATGGAAAAACCAAACAAAAATACTATACATAAACTAAGTACTTTTTTGTTCATATTTTTTACACATCACGTTTTGTTTTATGTGTTATAACGAGTCTCGATTATTATTCTATAGATATCTATAGTTTTGAGACTGAATTTTTTGTTCTATTCCACATTTATATATTTTCCGCACCTTTGTTTCAATGATTCAACAGTTCTTAATATAACTTTGAATCTGGTTCTCAAATAGCCAGATACCATAATTTATATTTTTACCTATATCGTTCCAATAATTAGATTGATAAAAAAAGATGGAATTGTTACCTAATTATGAACAAAATCTTTCAATTTCTGTATGAAATTAATCGTTTCAAAAGCTAAGGATCATCTGAAAAAATTAATAGTGAATCATTGGAGTAAAACAGATAGAGAGAGGAATATAATTTTGAATCAAAAATGTTCTAGACAGTTCTAAAAACTCTCAAACAGTATGGATTCTCAAAACTAAATAATCACTTTTTCAGCATGATTGAGAATCGTACAAAAACAGACATTTGGCTTATAAAAGCTACGATAGGGATAATGGTATTGCGGCTCATACTATCAAAAAGTTTAATTAATACAATCTGATTATTGGATACATAAGACCATAACTAAATTCAAACAAAAAACTATCAAAAAAAGTGATAACTATGGAAGAGATGATTCAGAATAAACCACTGGTTATAGATAACGGTACCGGCTTTACAAAAAACGGTTTTGCCGGAGAAGATCAACCCAGAAGCGTTTTCCCAACAATTATTGGTTATCCAAAATATCAAATAATCATGACTGATGTTGAGCACTATGTGCGTGAGTATTACATTGGCGAGGAAGCAATCAACCTCCGAGGTGTTTTGAAACTTGTTTATCCTGTTGAGCATGGACAAGTTCAAGATTGGGATGCCATGGAGCGTATTTGGCATTATACTTTCTACAATGATTTAAGAGTCAATCCTAATGAACATCCAGTTCTACTAACAGAACCTCCTTTGAATAAAAATCAAAATAAGGAGAAGATGGCAGAGCTAATGTTCGATACTTTTAATGTTCCTGCAATGTATATTTCGATGCAGGCTATTCTGTCTCTTTATGCATCTGGTCGTACAACAGGTATTGTTGTAGACTCAGGTGATGGAGTTACACATATAGTACCTGTATATGAAGGATTTGCGATTAGTCACGCTATACATCGATCTGACATAGGGGGTCGTGACATAACTGATTATCTCCGAAGACTATTAAGACAAAGAGGTTACTCTTTATCAAGTAGTGCTGAAAGAGAAATAGTTCGTGATATTAAGGAACGTCTTTGCTATGTTGCTCTAGATCCAGAGAAAGAACTGAAACTTGCAGAAAAAGTTTCTGGAATGGAGAAAACATATACTTTACCTGATGGTGAAACACTTACAATTGGTGCTGAACGTTTTATGGCTCCTGAATTGTTATTCAATCCAGGTGCTATTGGTTCAGAAGAAAACCCACTTGACGAATTAATTTACAGATCCATTCAGAATTGTGATGTAGATCTCAGAAGAGATTTATACGCTAATATAGTACTTTCTGGTGGTTCAACAATGTTCCCAGGTCTTAAGGAACGACTACACAAAGAACTTACAGAACTAGTTCCAGAGACAATGGAAGTTAAGATCATTGCTCCCCCAGAAAGAAGATATTCAGTCTGGATTGGTGGAAGTATCTTAAGCTCCTTAAAGACTTTTGCTAAATTGTGGGTAACCCGTAAGGAATACAAAGAGATCGGTCCAACCTCAGTATATCGTTGTATCTAAGCGTTTCTCTTACCTTTCTTTTTTTTCTTTTCAAAAAGCATTAACCATTTTTTTTATCTTTGTTGTTTTTAATTGGTTCTTTTACCTGTCTATATCTGATAGCTATCTGCAAATTATTATCAGAATAATGTTTTTCTGAACTTTCTTTCCCTTTTATCAAAAGATTTATTTGAGTTTTCTTTAGCGTTGATTAGTAATTAAAAGAGGAAAAATGATGGCGACTCCACAATTAACACCTGAACAACAAGAAGAATTTCAGCGATTTAATCAACTAGTTCAACAACTAGAAATCATCAGAGCTAATCTTCAACAGTTAGAAATGGAGAAAAGAGACATAGATAGTGCAATAAAAGAAACAAAGAACATAGATGCTGAATCCAATATATATCGTTCAGCTGGACGACTTTTATTCCAAACTAATATTGAGGATGTAAAGAAACATCTTTCAGAACAACAAGAGCAGATTGAAGTTAGGCTTTCTTCTTTAACCAATAGAGAAAAGAAATTAGTTGCTTCAGTCAAGGAACTTCAAGAGAAATTAA
>JAGLTP010000055.1 GCA_023135215.1 Candidatus Heimdallarchaeota archaeon | reverse complement strand
TTAATACAGTGATTTTTACTTTTGTCATTTTTAATGCTTCCATAATTTCTTAATTTTCAAAACAAGTGTCTTTTTTTAGTAGATAGAGATTTATTTACGCACTTATAAAGATGATTTGCTATAAATGCTTTTAAGTGCTTAAACTTCTTTCTTTACATGGTTGATTATATAGTAAAACCATATGAACCAGGTTTTGAAGAAGAGCAAGTTAGAATAGGTTTAGAAATAATCAAAGATTGGGTTTGGCCATTTCAAAATGATTTAGAATCTTTAAGAAACATGTACTCAGCTCCTGATTTTGATCCTGAGACTGTTTTATTCTGTTTCAAAGGTAACGAAATGATTGGTTTTACCTCTGCAAGAATTGGAGTACAAGCTGGAGTAGTTGGTCCAGGAGTAAAGAGAGGAAAACAACTAGGAGCAACTTTGGACCTTCCTCGTGTTTTACCAAATAACGAAGAAGCAGCAGATCTACTCATGGAAAGAATCATTAAAGTCTTGAAATCAAAAAATATTCCTTTCATTCAAGCAAGAGCATCATCCATGCATACAAGCAGTATTGAACTTGCAAGGAAATGGAGTTTCAAGGAGCACAAAGATTTTCCTTTAGATTATAAGTTATATTTCCATTATGTACTAGAAAAAGGGAAAATTAAGGGGAAAACTGATGATGTGGAAAGATTCGATTCTAATCGCGACATAGATGAATGCGTGATAAGTATTTCAAGTTTTTTCAAAACTTCTGAAGAGCAAGCTAGAAAGAATATCTTAGAAATAGACAGCTCTGATGATTTAATTAGTCATCTGGTAATTAGAAAGAGTGGGAAACTTGAGGGATATGGTTATGCTTTACCTAGTTCTCTGAACAAAGATATTATTGCAACCTTTCATCTTGAAGCTTCAAATGAGTATTATCTTAAGCAACTGCTTATTCAGGTGATTGATGATTGTTTAGAAAAAAGTGGGAAGTACTTTCTAGTTGATGTGATTGGAGAGCTTCTGAAATTTGAGGATGTGTTCATAGATCTTGGTTTTGACAAAGTAGCAACTTGGGGAATATTTGAAAAAATCTTGAGTTGAAGGAAGACAGATAGAGTCGTCCTAAGTCCTCATTTTCTTGATTTCTAATAGAATGTGAATAAAAAAAGGAAAAGATTATTTTTTTCTTCTCCTACCAAAGATAACAATTGTACTTACTAAAATTCCACTTAATCCATATACCCAAGAATTTGCAACGGTTAAGTTTTCATCGATAGAGTCAATAGAATAGTCCAAAGTACTCTTTCTCTTTAGTTCAAATTTATCTGTAGTCTTTTCAAAGTATTTGACGTGATTGTAATAGTTGTAAAGCACTCCTTGTTTATTGTAAGAAAATTTCGTTTCAATTTCTTCTTTGAAATAAAGCTCTGAATGAACTTCCTCTTCAAAGGTAAATGAGAACTCGTAACTATAACCTTCAAACTTCTTCCTTTGAAATTTGAATGTATCTTGAAAACTAATTTCAAAATCTGGATAAGCAAGTTCATACAATTGAAAATCTGTTTTGAAAGAGAAATCTGGATGAAAGACAGGTAGGAATGTAAACCCTAATCCTCCCCACCAAAGGAATAAATACTCACCTAAATCCTTTGGATCAAGAGGTACATCCATATCTGGTCCTATGGAAACAGATTCTATATGTAAGGGATCAACAAATTCTAGCTCTTGAGTTTCATTATCATATCTATAAGTAACACTAAAACTATCAGTTGTGCTGTTATAATCCCATGCATCTCGATATTCATCGTAGCATTCTTCACTCTCACAATAGACCATACTTAAGAATACTACCCATAGATCGGTTCTAAATGATATTGTATTATTTTCACTTTCCACATCCCAGATAGTTATTTCCTTATTAGTTTTAGTCAAGGGATTTTCTTTTTCATAGTTGTAATAATCTAAATCGTAAATGTAAGTGTAGGTGTCCCTCAAAATGCCCCAACATTGTTCTTCTTGAGCTGTTTCGGAATTAACAAAAAAAGTTCCGAACAAAATAATAACTAAAAATCCGCACAAAATAAAACTTTGATAAGACTTCTTTTTTTTCATGTGTATCAACTAGAACAGAAGTAAAGCCCTTATTTATATCTATTCAAATCATTTCTAATAGTTCCTTCACTGGATTTAAATAACGAGTGCAAAAATAATCTACTGTGATAGCTAAAAACAAATTCTCCAAAGATATAGAAATTAATAAAGGACAGAATGTTTGTGTTTTTCTTTTACATGGTTTATCTGCCACTCCTTTTGAGTTGAGAACATGGGCTGAAAAAATCGCTGAACTTAATGTTGATGTCAAAGTTCCTCTACTTCCTTATCATGGAGTTGATTCAGCTTTATTATGTAGCGTTAAGACAGCTGATGAATTTTATGACTGGGGAAAGGACTACATTGAAAAGCTCAAGAGGAAATATCAAACAGTAATTGGCTTAGGAATCTCTCTAGGGGGGGGAACCATTTTCGATTTCTTAGTAAACAAAGGTGAAAATCTAGATGCTGCAATCATGTTGGGAACAGGAGGGTTTGCAGCAAAGGAATTAGGTCTGCTTGTATGGTTGGTTCGTATCTTCAATCTAAAAGCAATAAGAAATCCCTTCATAAACGAATTCGATAAAACCTTGGTTCCTTTAGAATACTTCAACTGGAAGATGGAGAATTTCCCCAAAGTTCCCGTAAAGATGCTCATGAA
>JAGLTP010000549.1 GCA_023135215.1 Candidatus Heimdallarchaeota archaeon | reverse complement strand
ACTTTTGATCAAACGCTTTGGGATTCCATCGATTGTATTGCTGTAGGCGATGCAGATAACGATGGAGATAATGATATTGTGATAGGTACAAGACCTTTTGGAGGTCTTGTTGTATATGAGAACACAGGAAATGAAAATTCTGTTGAATTCACTCAAATTGTCATTGCAAATTTCTCCTTTGATTATTATGGTGCTGTCGCATTTATATCTGATATTGTAATAGCTGATTTGGATGGTACAGGAAATAACAGTATACTAGTTGGTACTACATATTTTACTACAGGTTATTTTGGGGATGTTGTAAGTTTCAATAAAACAAACAATGTGTGGCAAGAAGAGGATTTTCTTAACGGAGGAAACGCCATTCAAGGCGGCGTCTATAGTCTCGATGTGGGTGAAGTTGGACCCAGTTCTGAAAATCTTGTTGCTGTTGGACAAGGATTTGATAGTACTAGGGATAACTGCAATGTTACCCTTTACAAGAAAGATATTGATAATTGGATTGAAGAAGAAGTTATACAAACATATCAATCAAGAATCCTTGTGTCCATAGGTGATTTTACTACAGATTATGATGGAAATGAGATACTGTTTTGTACAGCTACTGATAACTGTTCACTGGTTTATATTGCCTATGATTCTGGTATAATTCATCAAGATCTTTTTGGTGGATTTCCTGGTTGGTATAATGAGAGATTCAATTGGATGGATATGGGTGACCTCAATGGAGATGGGCTGGATGAAGCAGTAGTTTCTGTAAAGCGAACTTTAACCATTGATACTGATAGTATTGAGATTTACAATGGAATGCCCAATATCTCCCTCTTTTCAGGTTTTTATCTTCTTAATAATGAATTTGAAGTTAATGACTTTGATAACGATGGAAGAGATGAAGTGGTTTTTGTTTACACTACCTCAATTACGTATCCAGACGTTCGTTTAAAATACATCGATTGGAATGGAACAGCTTATGAAACTCATAACATAGAAAATACAATTGAATTAGATGTACCCTCTATCACTTTAGGAGATGTTGACAATGACGGATCACTTGAGACTTTATACGGTACGGATGGAAATGGATGGCTCAGATTGTTAGATTGGATTGATGATGAATTTACAGTGGATTGTGATAAATCTCCGGTGGTTTCTCTAGTTGAAGGAAAATTCAATTTGACTTGTACTGTTAAAACTCATGCTTGGGGTATTCAAGGAATAAGTGTGTCGCTAGTTTTACCTGGCGCAATAAATAGCACAACTCCTACTACAACAATCGATATCGGAGATAAACTTGGTCCAAGCTCTACAATTGTCGAATGGCAACTTGATCCTCTTTCTTATGGTATATATAACATTGATTTGACAACTACTACTGCTAATTTTGGAGTAAATTTGACTACTCTGAGTGTAACTGTAACTGATCTTGAAGTTCGCAATGTTCTATCAAGCGCACTTACTGAAGAAGTGGGAGAGTACATAACGCTTTCAGGTCAAGTAGTATTTGTTCATAATAGTTTTCCTGTAGACTCAGCTGAAGTGTATCTTGATGGAATTTCAGTTACAACAACAGATCCTGCAGGTTTATTCAGTTTCCAACATACTGAAAGTTCTTCTGGTTTGAAAAATTATAATATTACCGCAACTCTTGATAATGAAGTTAAAATCTCTAAATGCGCTGGTTATTATATAATACAAGTCGAATGGACATCAGCTATTTCTGAATATAGACAATTTCTGTCTCTCTCTCTTTTGGTACCTGTTGTTACTGTTTCGATCGTTCTAATTCTAAAGAAGAAGCACAAAAAAATATAGAAAGATAATCTTCTTTTCCTTTTTTTTCTAATCTCATTTGGACATAAAACAGGTTAATCTCTTATGGTTATTCTGATAACGTTGTTCTCAACTATAGCTTTTGCAATTTTCTCTCTAACCGTTTTCAGATAACGCCAAACAGAAGTCTGAGAAATCTTCAATTCCTCAGCAATTTCATTTTGTGTTAATCCTTCAATGTCTGCCATTTGAAGGACTTTTAACTCAAAACTCGACAGCAATATACTCCCTTGAGAGGTTCTACTATTGATATCAAACTCTATGGGATAAGCTATAACTGGTCTCCCTCTCCCTCTCCCCCTT
>JAGLTP010000548.1 GCA_023135215.1 Candidatus Heimdallarchaeota archaeon | reverse complement strand
TTTCTTTGCGCTTATATACAAATAAATAAGAATAACACTTACGCCTAAAGCAATCAGAGGTTCAAAACTCTCATCCACTTCTACTAAATAAGTTATCAAAATTGTACCCTTTGTTCTACTTAATCTCACAACCTCTTTTCCTGTACTATCCATAATCATATGTGTTTCTAAATTGTATTTCAAAGCTAAGTAATTCCCTTCTTTAGTATTAATGCTATATTCTCTGCTGCATAAACCTCCTTTTTTATTAAAATCTACAATTTTCACCCCTTTCTTAATAGTCTCCTCGGAAAAACTAACAACAGATTCTTTCTTAATCTCTATATCTTCTAATTTACTTACCTCCCATGAAGATCCGAAAATTGACTTTTTTTTAATCTCTAATACAGTGTTTTTATCTAAATCATTAATCTTAGCTTTTGGTTTTAAAAAACCACTATATCGGAAATTAAAAATCTTCTTATTCTCTGCAAGATCATAAATATCAAATTTATTTATGAGGATATTAACTTGTTTAACCTGGAATCCATAAGTATATTCCTTCATATCTTTTTACCCTAAAGATGTACTCATCTTTCTGAATTTATAAGTATATGGTAAAGAGAATTTCAAAATTTGAAGTGTTTTGATGAGCTAGCTAAAATGAAATTTCTTGAATGTCTTGGCACTATACTTCAACTTTCTCCTCCTTTCCTTTTTTCAATTATTATACTTTTTCACTTAACAAATCTGATGCAAATGCTACAGAAACGATGTTCTTACCAAGCCTTAGATTGAAAAGGAAAATTTAAAAGATATGTGTTTTTCAAACTTAAGTAAAAAGTTTAGGGAGGATTTTGGAAGATTCATGAGTTGAAGCGGAAAAGGTAAAGAATATTGATATGGTGTTTGTCTTTTTGGATAATAAAGGGGACTTGGAACAGAGAAGAGGAAATAGAAGATAGTTACTTAATTGATAACATTGAAGAAACTTAACTGATGTCTTCATTTCTTTTGAAAACAAAGCAATATATACTAGTTGAATCACTTTTATCTTGATACTTATGAAACTAAGAATAATGTTTCGAGGAGTACTAACTTTAGCCTTTTTGTGGGGCATGGTCTATGCAATAGTTATGGCTATTATTGCTATAGCGTATTATGTCGGAGATTTCACTCAAGCACTAGGGATGTCAGCTTTTGTGCTGTTACCTATTGTAATAACAATCGGAATAGTAATTTTTCAGTTCCTAATCTCTCCTTGGCTTTTGGACTTAAGCTTCAGATGGCTATATAAGATGACTTGGATAGATCCTATGCAATTACCACCTCATCTTGCTCAATTTGTATCTGATCAGAGTCAGCTTCATAACATTTCCATTAAGAAAATTGGGATGATTCATGATCAAATGCCAACAGCATTAACTTATGGACGATTTAAGAAAAATGCTAGAATAGTAATTTCAGATGGAATTCTTAATCTACTAACACCTGAAGAACAAATTGGTGTTGTAGGTCATGAAATGGGACACATTGCTCATCGCGATTTCATATTCATGACAATTGCAGCCGCAGTACCTATGATCCTATATACATTCTATATCTTCTCTCGAGGATTTTTATTTGGAGCAGCTCGAAGCGGTGGTGGAGATAATAAAGCAGCGGGTTATATTGCAATGGTTGCCGTAGCAACAATGGTGCTTTCATACCTTTTCTATATCATCAGCCAATTCCTTGTTCTCTTCCTAAGCAGAGTACGAGAGTATTATGCTGATCGTTTTTCTGGAGAAGAAACGAAGAATCCAAAGGGATTATCTACGGCTCTTGTAAAGATTGCTTATGGAATGGTTCAAACTCAAGCTGCTTATGCAACTACAGCCAATGATAAGAATGTTGATAGAAGAGAACGAACCAGAGAATATAGAAGACTGGGTTTCACAAACGCAACACGATCATTAAACATCTTTGATATCAAAGCAGCAAACAATTTAGTTATGTCAGCATATGCACAAACAACTGTTGGTGAAGTTGATTCAGAGATGGTTGTCAAAGCAGCTGCATGGGATTTGGAAAGTCCCTGGGCAGGTTTTCTAGAACTTCAATCTACTCACCCTCTAGCGGCTAAAAGACTGTTAGCTTTGGATGATTTATCTGAAGAAATGGGGATGAAAAGAGCGTTTCCATTACTCGGTCAAGATATGATAAAGGAAACTCTATGGGATGAATTTCTAGTTGATCTTTTCTTAAAGTATATCGCACCTGCATTAATCTTCATTCTACCTGGAGCCGGAGCATTAACCTTCCTATATGGAACTACGATTCAGTCTTGGTCTTGGTTTGCAATAGCAGGAGGCTTTGGCCTTGCTGCTCTGATTTGGATTTGGAGGGTTAGAGTTCAATATCCAAGATTAAATCCTGATTTACCTTTGATTTCTATAATGGGAGCAGTTACAGATGTGTCAGATGATGGATATGCAGAAGCTTCACCGTTGCGAGGAAAACCAATAAGACTTCAAGGAACAATTATCGGTAGAGGTACACCAGGATACTATTTCAGTGAAGACGTTGTGCTACAAGATCCTTCAGGAATTATAACACTTGATTATAATCCTGTTTTTGGATTTATGAGATGGATAACAGCGCTCTTCAGAATCGAGAAATTAATTGGAAGCCAGGTAGACATAATTGGTTGGTACAGAAGAACTCCTAGACCACTAGTAATGATAAAGAGACTAGAAAGTAGAATACAAACTTTCAGATCAAACAAGGATATTGCAAGCTGGATTTTGGTAGGTTTGCTTGTTATAGCTGCTATAGTTTGTGTTTTTATGGGAGTTCCAATTTAGATTATTCTTTTTTTTCCTTTTTTTCTTTTTCATTAGATTTGATAGAAAGAAAATAATAAAAGCAAACAAGGTGTTTAAACATCAAAGTTAAATATCCTCAAATTGAATAAAATTCATTCTGGTGAAATCGATGGCTAGTAAAAAAGAAGAAACTAAACAAGAAGCCAAAGAAAAAGAAGCAAAGGAAGAAGTAGTAGAAGAAGCTGAAGAAGAAGCTGAAGAAGAAAAAGAAGAAACTCCTTTAGAAAAATACAAAAAAGCTGGAGAAGTTGCTAGTAAAATTCGAGAGCATATAAAGGAAATGGCAAAACCCGGTGTAAAAGCTTTAGACCTTTGTGAAACTGCTGATAAAATGATTGCAGAAGCAGGAATGAAACCTGCTTTTCCATTGAACATTTCAGTAAATAATCATTGTGCCCATTATACTAGTCCCTGGGAGGATGAGCTCGTGTTAAAGAAAAGTGATGTAGTCAAGATAGACGTCGGTGTTCAGTATGATGGTTTTATAGCTGATACTGCTCTGACTGTAGCTTTTAATGATGTTCATAATGATTTAATTAAAGCAAGTCGTGAAGCTACTGAAACAGCTGTTAAAGTCATCCGAGTTGGAGGTTATACTGGAAAAATCGGTGACTTAATAGAGAATATTATTGAAGGATATGGTTTTACAACAATAAAAGATCTCTCAGGTCATTTATTACTACCTTATAGAGTTCATGGACCAAAAACTATTCCTAATGTTTCTGGAAGGAAAGGAAATCTGATTCTCCAAGATGAAGCATATGCTATAGAAACTTTCGCTTCAACTGGAGCAGGTGAATCTCATTCAGATAGAACTAAACTCTATATAGTTAGATTGGCTGAAGGTAGATTTCCTCTAAGAACTGATGCAGCAAAACAAGTTCGAAGATTAATAGATAGAGAATATCACCGTTTACCCGTAGCTACTAGATGGATCTATAAAGAACTTGGTGTAGCTAAGGCAAAGATGGGAATTAGAGAATTAGTACAAGCAGGTGCTCTCTATCAATATCATGTGTTAGCAGATGTTTCAGATGCTTTTGTATCCCAACATGAACACACAGTTTACATGACTCCAGAAGGACCAATCAAAACAACATAGTATTTATTTTTT
>JAGLTP010000547.1 GCA_023135215.1 Candidatus Heimdallarchaeota archaeon | reverse complement strand
ACAGCAGTGTATAATGAAAAACCTTTATTCCATCATATAGCATCACTCTGTAATGAAGCAAAATCTGATGCAGTTGTAATCGGTGCAACTGATAATATTGTTTCAAAGGATGTGTCGGAAATTAGAAATATCTTACAACATGAAGCATATGTTTTAGTTCCCGGAATTGGAGCTCAAGGTGGTAACGCAAAGAAGATTCTTTACCACTTTGGTGAAAAAACATTAGTAAATGTAGGAAGATCGATTATTTATTCCGATTTTCCTGAGGCTAGAGCAAAGGAATTTCAAGATAAATTGAACACTCAACTTAAGGAAGTTAAAGCTGCACAAGAAAGTAGATCTACAGGTTCTGTTTGATTAGTTCTTTTATCTCTTCAGTTATTTTTTCTGATTCTATATGTAAGCATTCTTCAAATATTTCCTCTATTTTAATGAACGAGTGCAGTTCTACATCTAGCTCTTTTAGTTCAGTCAATTGCGTTTGACTTCGATCAACTAAGACAATCATGTTCCTTATTTTGAAACCTTGTTCTTTCAACGCTAAAATACCAGGAATTTTACTTGAACCAGTTGTTATCAAATCATCAACAAGAACTACCTCTGAGTTCTTAGGTATATCTCCTTCCACTATTTTCTTCAAGCCATGTTCTTTTGGTTGTGGTCTTACAATAATTGAAGGTACTTTCCTAACATATCCCAAAACTGAAGAGAAAGGAACTCCCGCAACTGCTACTCCTGCTAAAGCATCTACTTTTTCTATACGATCTAGAATCTGCAAGTAACATTTGATTACATAATCAAAAGTATCTGGAAATGAACTAATTAACCTTAAATCTATATAAAACCATGATTTTTTTCCCGATTTTAAAGAAAACTCCCCGAATTTGAGAATGTTATTTTCAACTAATAATTCAACTAGTTTAGTTTTATTTTGATCCATGATTCGTCCTCTTCTTTCATTCATATTCTATGGTTCCAGGAGGTTTACTTGTAATGTCATAAAGAACCCTATTTACTCCACTTACTTTGTTTATAATTTGATTTGATATTTCTTCTAAGACGTTGTAAGGAAGTTTGCTCCAGTCTGCAGTCATTGCATCAATTGATTCAACTGCTCTGATTGTAATCATATACTCATAAGTGCGTTTATCGCCCATTACTCCTACTGATTTCACTGTAATTAATGCTGGAAATACTTGCCAAAGCTGATCGTAGAGACCACTTGCTTCAATTACTTCAGTAACTATTGCATCTGCGTTACGAAGAATTTTCACCCTCTCTTTGGTTACTTCACCGAGTATTCTAATTGCAAATGCAGGACCTGGGAAGGGATGTCTGTTAATAAATCTTTCAGGTAATCCCAACATCTTACCTATTCTTCTAACTTCATCTTTATAGAGCTCATTTAATGGCTCAACCAAATCAAGCGACATTTTTTCGGGCAATCCCCCCACATTATGGTGTGTTTTTATGATACTAGCATGTTTACTAGGTTGAGCACTCTCGATTCTATCCGGATAAATTGTACCTTGCCCTAAATAATCAAAATTACCTATTTTTTTTGCTTCTCTCTCAAACAATTCTATAAACTTTCTTCCGATGATTTTCCTTTTTTCTTCAGGATTAACAATTCCGATTAAATTATCTAAAAATTCATCCTCTGCATCTACTACATGGAAATCTTCTACAGCTAGATCTCTGAAGATGTTGGATACTTCTTCAGTTTCCCTCGACCTCATTAAACCTGTATCTACATAGATAAAATGAGCATTAATACCAGCTTTTGACAGAAGAACAGCTGCGACAGTACTGTCTACTCCTCCACTTACACCCATGATTACTCTTTTATCTTTTATTTCACTTTGAAGCTGATTTATTTTCGATTCTACCCATCCCTCTAATTTCCATTCTTTTTTGCATTTAGTTATTTTAATAAAATTATCTAGGATTTTATCTCCACTAGGAGTATGTATAACTTCAGGATGAAATTGAACACCAAAAACGTTTTTCTCCAAATTCTGATAAGCAGCTATTGAGCAGATATCTGTTTTACCAATTATTTCATAATTGTCTGGAAGTTTAATTACTTGATCAAAATGAGACATCCATACTTGTTCTCTTTTACCTAAATTGACAAAGAGCGGTGAGTTAGTATCTAGTTCAGCAATCTTTTTCCCATATTCTCTCTCTTCTCCTTCCTTAACTTCCCCCCCAAGAGCTTGTGCTATCATTTGATGACCATAACAGATCCCTAAAACTGGCATTTCGACATCAAGAAAGAAATCTTCTGGTAGCTTTGGTGCTTGATCAGCATATACATCTCCTGGTCCTCCTGATAATATGAAACCTTTGTACTCATCACTTGGTTCATAAATTATATCGGCATAGACACCAAGATCCCGAATCCTCCTTGCTATAAGATGGCAATATTGACCACCAAAATCAAAGATTCCTATCTTATCCATTTTATCACTTCTTGCTAGCTCAACAACTCTTCTAATCGTTTTTGGCCCATTGCCATTTTAATCTCTCTCGCAATTCGTCTTGACATGCTCATCTCTTCATTAAAAAGTATTTTCGAATAGGGGGACCCTGCTACATACAAACTAGTTCCTGCTACAATTCTGCTAGTGAATTCAAAAGCTACTAATTCATCAGTGGTTAAAGCTAATTCGATACAGAAAGGTCCTATTAATCCTGGATGGAACAACCTTTTGGATGATTCAAATAGCCTATCTCCATAATCAAGTATATCAGGTAATAGTGATTCTCTAATAATCAAAGGTTGATTTCCCACTACTTTGTAGGATGGTGTTATGTTCATCTGTTCTTGTGAAATTCTACCAAGGGCATCAACGTTTGTTTCATATCTCCTGTCTATTCCCAACATTTCCACACGATCATAAATTATGGAATAGAAATAATGAGGATACATTGTAACTCCTACAATATACTCCTGAATCTGAACTTCTTGAACATCTCTTTTTGTTATTTTTCCTTCATCCAGTAAGCTTGAAATTTTACTCTTAAATTCCTCTGATGTCGTACAAAGAAAATAACCTTCTCCACCTTTTGCCCCGGGAAATTTAACTATGGAAGGTTGGTCTATGTTTTCTGCGTTTATTGATTTTGGTGTTCTTATAGCTGATTCTTGTAATAGATGAAGATTTTTCTCTCGTTTCATCTCCCATAACATCCCTTTTCTATTTCCAAAAAAAGGGATAGGAATCTCTAATGCCTTCTCATCTAAGGTTGCGATTATGGTTCCATGAGGTATAAAAATCTCACCAGAATCAGGTTTTATTTCCAACAAATCTTCATATGAATCTATACTCACGATATTTTTTATTCCAAGATATCTTTCGTAGAGTGATTCTTTTCCTTTTAAGCAGTAGACTTTGGTTCTAAGCCCTTCCTGTTTAGCTCCATAAAGAATTTGCAGTGCTGAGTGGCTACCCACTGTGGAAATTATCAATATACTTCAAGACAACGCCGTAATGACTGTTTTTTATTTCTTTAGGTTAGGAAGTAAAAGAAAAATGAATAAATCTTAAGCTTAAGTCATTCTGGTACTGTTTAATCTTAAGAATAGGAGTTACATCTATGTTACAATGTACTGCAATCTTTTCTGCTCTATTGCGAATTTTATTTCCATTCCTACTCGCTTACCTGCAGATACTGGTTCTCCCCAATATACTGCTGAATACTGGCTCCCAATTCCCATAAAACTGTTAGTTCCTCCACCCATCCTCATTGAAACATCAAAAACAATGAATTCATAATTCTTAGTTATCATTGTTTGTAATGCAAAAGGTCCTATAATTCCTGGAGGATAAAGATGTTTTGTAGCATCAATAAATCTATCACCCATCGGATAAACATATCTTAGCATTGATTCTCTGAGTGTTACTGCATAATTTCCTATCTCCTTCATCTCCTCTTCTAATTCAAGTTTAAGTTGTTGATTAGCAGGAATCCTGATAATTCCATCTAAATCTGTTACAAACCTGCGATCTATCCCTAAAAGTTCAACTCTGTTATGCAAAGGAGAGTAGAAAAGATTGAAATTGAATGAAACACCCGAAACGAATTCTTCTATAGAGGCTTCATGTAAATCCTCTTCATTGATAACTCCACTCTTTACTCTCTTTTCAAATTCTAGATGAAACTCTTCTTTATCTTTTGCTAAGAAGAATCCTCTCTCTACTTTTTGAACAGCATGTGGAATTTTGCAAATGACAGGACAATCAATTTCTTCTGGTGAATCAAATACTCTTGGATATCTTATTTTAGCTTTTTCGAGTATTTTATAGTAAGTGTGAGATCCTGTCCTTTCTTCAACTTTTAACAATGTTCTACTTCCAAACATTGGAATGTGAAAATCTTTCTCAATGCGATTATAACCACAGTATACAACAAATGATCTATTAGGAACAAAGATGCAATTTTTTTCTTTCAGTTCATCTTGTATAGAAAAGATATCTGAATATTTGTCTAAAACTATTAGATTATCTATCATTCTCGAAAAACGATTATAAGGTTCTTCTCTTCCCTTTTCACAAATCGCTATAGTCTTGAATCCGGTTCGTTTAGCTCCATCTAATACATCCAAAGCAGAATGAGATGCTAAAACTCCTATTGATACTTCTTCAAGATCATAACTATCAAGTATACTATTTATCATGTGAACTCTACTCTATTTTTTCTCATTTAGTGTTTTTAAAACCTTGAAAGGTATTGTGTTTAATTCAGTTATCCTTTCCCAATGAGAGCCTATCCCTGTTAATATAATAATCTTTGTTGGGATTCCACCTGATTTCCTCACTAAATTGACTAAAGCTCTCTGTGTAGTTCCTGTTCTAATAACGTCATCAACAATTAGAACTCTTTCTTTATTTCGTATAAATTTTTCAGGAAAGAAGATAGTTTCAATTCTTCCTGATCCTGTAGATTGAATGTCTTCTGCAATAAAACTTGATGTTCCAAGAGGCTTCTTCCTCCTAGCATAAACACAATCTATGTTCAAAAGATGTGCGAGAGACATAGCTATAGGTATCCCATCAACTTCTGCAGTTATCACTTTATCTACATCTTTAGGAATAATACCATTTTTGATAGCAAGGAACAAAATAGCTTTGAGTGTTTTGGAATCATTCAGTAAGTAAGTGTTGTTTACACCAATATCTCCCGCATCATCTGTCCATACATCTATATGACTGTTGATTAATTGTTCTATGGTTAAACCTAGTTCTTCATTATTTACTAAAACCTCTAAGAGTAGATTCTTTAGCTTAGATTTAGGTAATGCTTTACCATTTATATATCGAGATAAATTTGCTATCGAAATCTCAACTCCTCTTTCAGATAAGTGATTCTTCATTGCTTCTAAAGTCTCAAAATTTTTAAAACCCATCTTAAGGAGATTTAATGTCATTAGTTTTTCTTGTGCATCATTATAGCTCTCAGCTGAACTCATTATTGATGCATTTTTGTTACATAGTTTAATTTTTTTGGTTGTTACTGTAAGACAAATGAAAAATGAATTACATGATTTTTGCATTATACTGCAATTTTATATCTATCTCTTAAAATCATTAAATCACTTTATAAAACAGTTCTATCCATTGATTTTTGAATACTATAAAATCAGAAGTAGCAAAGTTTATTAAAGTTAATATAAATCGCACGCAGAAAAAGGACGCTTACAGTTTGCAAATTGCTGTAAAAGGTGCTAGTGTTGGTTGTGTATTCTGGTAAAGCAAAAGATGTGACTCTATTAGAGGATAACAATGTGAGGATAACTTTTAGGGATTCAATATCAGCCTTTGATGGAGTAAAAAAAGAAGAGTTAGCTGAGAAAGGAAAAATCAACTGCAAAACTTCTGTAATTTTGTTCGAGCTTTTGAATAGATATGGTTTTGCTACTCATTATCTTTCACAATTGAATGAAACAGAAATGATATGTAGAAAAGTCGAGATTAGACCAGTTGAAATCGTATGTCGAAATGTCACAGCTGGAAGTTTTTGTAAGAGATATGGTGTTGACAAAGGAATAGAATTTGAGACTCCGATTATAGAGTATTTTTTGAAAGATGATGTGTTACATGATCCATTAGTTGCTAAGGAAATTGCTATTCAGTTAGGTTGGGTAACAAAAGAAGAATCCACTTTGATGGAATCCACAACCAGAGCTGTCAACCAAGTTCTTTCAGAAATTTTTAAGAGAATCTCTCTGAAACTCGTGGATTTCAAACTCGAATTTGGAAGAACAGATGATGGAGAACTAATAATAGCAGATGAAATTTCTGCAGACACTATGAGATTATGGGAAAGAGAAACAGGAGAAATAAAAGATAAGGATCGATATCGCAAAGACTTAGGTGGAGTAATTGAACATTACGAAGATATTCTCCGAAGGTTGGAAGAGATTGAATCCTATCCTGAGATTCCTATCAAATCTACCGCAGAAATAACAATTGAACTGAAGAAATCAGTTCTTGATCCTGCAGGAGAAGTGACTCTAAGATCCCTTCAAAGAAAGGGATATCAAGGTGTTGAAGAAGTAAGATTAGGTAAGAGCGCAAAAATATCCTTTTCTCTTACGCCATCACCGAATCTTCAAGCCATCATAAAAGAAATAAGTGATTCAATTCTGTCTAATCCTCTCATTGAGAATTATACCTTCGATTTCTCTTCTGGTGAATAATATGCGAATAGGCATAACCAAATTCCCAGGAACGAACAACGAGTTGGATGTAAAGAGAGTCTTGAGTGGTTTAGGAATAAAAAACGAACTAATCTATCCCGATGATGTTAAAAAAATGGATGAGATGGATGCTCTAATTCTAGCGGGAGGATTCTCGTATGGTGATTATCTTCGTCCTGGAATTATAGCAACCCAAACTCCTGTAATAGAAAATCTTCATGATTATTCAAATTCTGAAAGATTTGTTATTGGAATTTGTAATGGTTTTCAGATGCTTTGTGAAACATCTCTGCTTCCAGGTATATTATCTACAAATACATCAACTAAATTCATCAGTAAATGGGTTAATATTAAAACAGGAATAACTAGTTCTCCTCTTCTTAAAGGAATGGAAAACAGGATTCTGAAAATTCCTATAGCACATTTTGAGGGAAGATATTATGATAAAGATGAAGAAATAACAAAACTCGCAAATAAAAATCAAATTGCTTTTAAATATTGTAGAGAAGATGGAGAAATCTCTCTAGAAGAAAATCCAAATGGTTCTGTTGAAAATGTAGCAGGGATAGTTAATAGGAAAGGCAATGTTTTGGGGATGATGCCACATCCAGAACGTGCAAGTTTTCAGTACTTAGGATCTGAAGATGGAAAAATAATCTTTGAAAATCTTATTGGGGAATTAAAATGTTAACAATAGAAGAACTAGGCAAGATTAGATCAGAATTGGAGAGAGAACCCAATAAAGGAGAATTAGCAGTTTTTGAAGCAATGTGGTCAGAACATTGTTCCTATAAATCCTCAAAGAGATGGTTTCATCTTTTCAAAGACAATGCATCATATGTCGAACTTGGAATTGGTGAAGGAGCGGGTCTTATTAATTTAGGAGATGATTTACTAGTTGGACTTGGTTTAGAAAGTCATAACCATCCTTCTGCTATATCTCCATATGATGGTGCAGCAACTGGTGTGGGAGGAATTATTAGGGATATCTTATCTCAAGGGTGCAAGCCTATTGCAATTCTTGATTCATTAAGGTTTGGAGAATTAGAATCTCAGCATTCACAGCATTTGCTAGAAAATGTTGTTAGAGGGATCTCGTTTTATGGTAATTGTTGTGGAATACCCACTGTGGGAGGAGAGGTTGAATTTGCGAAACCATTTGAGAACAATTGTTTAGTAAACGCTATGTGTGTAGGAATTATATCAAAGGATAAGATAGTCAGAAGTAACGCTTCTAAGCCAGGTAGTTTTCTAGTTTTATACGGAGCAAGAACTGGGAGAGATGGCATTCATGGTGTTTCTTTTGCTTCAAAAGATTTGAGTGAAAAAAGCGAAGAGGAAAGACCTGCTGTTCAAATTGGCGATCCTTTAATGGAAAAAATATTGATTGATGCAACATTAGAACTAGTAGATAAAGAACTTCTAGATGGATTACAAGATTTAGGGGGAGGAGGATTAAGCTGTGCAGTTTCTGAAATGACTCACAAAGGGAATACAGGAGCTTTGATTCGATTAGAGGATGTTCCTTTAAGAGAGAAAAATATGGAAGTCTGGGAAATATTGGTCTCTGAATCGCAAGAGAGGATGCTAGCTGTTGTAGAACCACAAAAATTGGAACAAGTAAAAGAAGTTCTGAGTAAATATGATTTGAATTTTGCGGTGATAGGGGAAGTAACAGATAATAGTCATTGTATTGCCTATTATAAGGGAAACAAAGTTATTGATTTACCTGTTGAACTCATAGTAGATGGATTTCCTGAGCCAGAAAGGAAAATGGAAAAACCAGCATACACTTCAAACAAACTGGATATAGAATTTCCTTTAACTTCTGATTTAAGAAAAGATATTCTCAAATTGTTTTCTTCTCCTAATATCGGAAATAAGTCATGGATATACCAGCAGTATGATCAGCATGTTCAAACCCAAACTGTTTTCTCTGCAGGATATGACGCAGCTGTTCTTAGGTTAGATAATGGAAAATATATTGCGTTATCATTGGATTGCAATTCTTTTATGGTTTATTTAGATCCATATAATGGAACTGCAAACAGTGCATCTGAAGCTTTGCGAAACATCATCTCTGTTGGAGCAAAACCCCTAGCTTTTGTAGACTGTTTAAATTTTGGTAATCCAGAAAAACCAGAATCTTATTGGCAATTTGTTGAATCAGTGAAAGGGCTTGGACAATTTTCTCATGATTTTGATTTACCCATAGTAGGGGGAAATGTTTCATTTTATAATGAGAGTCAGATTAATGGAAAGAATGAGAGAATAAATCCCTCTCCAACTATTGGAATGCTAGGATTAATTGATGATCCCAAACTCCTTCTGAACAATTATTTCCAAAGTCAAGAAAATTATGTAATTATCATAGGTGAAACAGATGGAAATCTTGGTGGTTCAGAATATCTTCGTTATAATCATGGTACCTTGAAAGGGACTATTCCACTCTATAATAAAGAGAGAGAAGAAGAATCTATGAAAGCTATACAACAATTAAATGAAGCTTCACTTCTAGAAAGCTGTCATGACCTCTCTAACGGGGGTTTGATTGTATCATTAGCAGAGATGACATTTGAAAGAAATATAGGTGTAAAAGTATCATTGGACAATCTTGTAGACACAAAGAAACTAACAAATGAAGAAAGTTTGTTTTCAGAGTCACCTTCTAGATATCTAATAGAAGTTACACCAAATAACCACGATAAAGTAACACAAATTTTACAGAAAAACAATGTCTTCTACAGTGTGTTGGGTAAAACTCAAAAGGATTCTTCATTAGAAATTGAGAAAGTTGTTTCTTTTGAAATTGATGAATTAAGAAAAACATGGGAGAGAGCCATATCGAAAAAAATGGATGGTTAAGATGATTGAAATTATTGCAGGAAGCAGAAGTGACGAAAAAATAGTTGAAAAAGTAACTTCGGTTCTACAAGAACATGAAACTCCTTTTACAATTGAATATCTCTCAGCTCATAGAGATCATGATAAATTAGTAGAAAAAGTAAGAGCTTCAGTATCAGAGATTTTTATTTGTATTGCAGGTCTATCTGCTGCTCTACCAGGAGTAGTTGCTTCTCTTACAGAAAAACCAGTTATTGGAGTACCAGTTTCAGCTGCTCTTAATGGATTGGATGCATTATTATCTATAGTGCAAATGCCAAAAGGAGTGCCAGTTGCTACAGTTGGTATAGATAATGGTCAAAATGCAGCATTCTTAGCTCTAAGAATTCTAGGTGTAAAAAAGGTAGAGTAAAATGATCAATGAAAAAAACATTCCTTCCACTTACGCAGAAGCTGGTATTGATTTGTTAGTAGAAGCTAGGATTCTGAAGAAAATTAATGAATATGTGAAAAAAACTTACTCATTTGGTGAGGTCGTATCTAAAGAAAATCACTATGCCAATATGGTAAAATTAGGGGATTATGGTTTGGCTATGACTTCTGATGGAGTGGGGACTAAAATTCTAGTAGCATTATCTGCTAAAAAATATGATACAGTTGGAATTGATTGTGTAGCTATGAATGTAAATGATCTCCTTTCAATGGGGATCCTACCTAAGGCTTTCGTAGATTATTTAGCTGTTTCAGGCTTAGATGAGGAAATAATTGAAGAAATAATAAAAGGTGTCTGTAGGGGGTGCGAAATTGCTAAGATACCTCTATTGGGAGGAGAATTAGCAACTATCCCTGAAATGTTAGCGAAAAGAAATGACGTATTTGACTTAGCAGGAACAGCTTTAGGAATTATTCCCTTAGATAAGGTCATTGATGGATCAAAAATTCAAGTTGGAGACATAGTTTTGGGCATATCTAGTAGTGGTATTCATTCAAATGGTTTTACTATTGCAAGAAAGGTCTTGGGAGTAAAGTATGAATTATCAGAAGAACTACCATGGGGGAAGACTCTTGCAGATGAACTTCTGATACCTACAAGAATATACACTGATGCAATAGAAGAACTTCTGAGTAAATGTGATGTTCATGGTCTTGCTCATATTACAGGTAGTGGTCTTAAGAAATTATTCAGAATAACTGATTATGGTTTTAATCTAAAGCAGGTACCCCGACCTCATGAAATTTTCGAGGAGATTAGAGAGCTCGGGAATATCTCTTATCAGGAGATGTTTTCAGTATTCAACATGGGAATTGGTTTTGTCGTTGTTATCCCTAAGGAAGAAACAGAAAAAGCTCTCAGCTTACTAAATAAATTCTATAAAACCCAGATAGTTGGGAAAATTGTAGAAGATCCAATTATTTCCATTCCTCAATATAATGTAATTTTTTCAAGGTGAAAACATGAAGATTGTAGTTCTAATTTCAGGAAGAGGATCAAATCTAAAGGCTATATTAGATGCTGAAGAGAAACAGCAATTAGGTCAAGCTGAAGTGATATTAGTAGTTTCCAATAATTCAAAGGCAAAAGGTATTGAAATTGCTAAGTCCTATAATAAAAAAACCATCAGCTTGGAAGCTAATAATTTCAAAACAAAAGAAGCCTATGAAAAGGAATTAGGAGATATCATTAAGAATAATGGTGCTGATTTGATAGTTTTAGCAGGATTTATGAGGATTCTTTCTCCGTATTTCATAAATAAATTCACAAATAAAATAATCAATATTCATCCTTCACTTCTACCTTCTTTTCCAGGATTGAACGCACAGAAACAAGCTCTTGATTTTGGAGTAAGGATCTCCGGGTGTACAGTTCATTTCGTGAATGAAAATGTGGATGCAGGACCAATAATTTTACAGAAAGCAGTGGATATTGCAGAGAATGAATCAGAATTTTCCCTTTCGGAAAAGATTCTAAAAGAAGAACACAGACTTCTTCCTCTATCAATTAAGATGATTTCGGAAGATAAGATAAAAATCGAGCAAAACAAAGTTAGGATAGTGAAATAATGTGTGGAGTACTCGCTTTAAAAGGTCATTCAACACTTAGACAAGGAAAAATCTTGCTTCAAATGCTGACTCATAGAGGTCAGGACGCAAGTGGTCTTGCATGGCTTGAAAGCGACAATGAGATTGGAATTTCGAAAAAAGATAGCTATCCTGATCTGTTAGAGTTAGATGAAGAGAAAGGAGTAGAATACATTCTTGGAGCTACACGATATCCTACTTTTGGAACTAGAACAGATAGCTCTAATATTGAGATTTTTGCACAACCTTTTGTTTATTCAACTGATTATGGTTCATTAGTAATTGTCCACAACGGAAACATAACAAACACATCAAATTTAACTGAGAAAAATTATGAAAGCGATTCAGATTTTATAGTTGAATTCCTTGGAGATTTAATCAATGAGTTCCAAGGAGATATTAAAGCAGCAGTTCTAGAATTTATGGGAAAAGTTGATGGAAGTTATTCTATTATAGGAATGTTAAATGATGAAATATTCTCTTTCAGAGATCCTAGAGGAATGAGACCTTTAGTTATTGGAAGCAATGGAAAAGTAACTGTTGTTGCATCAGAGAGTGTAGTTTTGCAAAACATGCGTATTGAGGATATAGATACTATAAAACCTGGTGAGATAGTATTTTTCTCTAATAATAAATGGAAAAGAGAAGTACTATCAAATCATGATCATGCACATTGTATGTTTGAGTATGTTTATTTTGCAAATCCTTGTTCAATAATAGAAAATAAGCTAGTCTATGATGTTCGTTTACAACTCGGACGAGAGTTAGGAAATCGAATAAAAAATGAAAACATGATTATCGATTATATTATTCCAGTACCTGATACATCAAGACCTGCATCACAAGGATTATCTGAAATCCTCGATATTCCTGTGAGGGAAGCTATAATAAAAAACAGATATTTACAGAGAACCTTTATTATGAAAAGTGAAGAAGAGAGAACAAGAGTTGCTAAACGAAAATATCTGTATACTTCTAAATATATCAAAGGAAAAAATATTCTCGTTGTTGATGATTCTATAGTTAGAGGACTAACTAGTAAGAAAATTGTTCAGGATTTAAGAGAATTGGGCGCAAACAAGATTTATTTTGCTTTAACATGTCCTGCTATCCGATTCGCATGCTACTACGGAATTGATTTTCCGACCGATGAGGAGTTAATTGCATCTGGGAATACAGTAGAGGAAATTAAAGAAATACTTAATGTTGATCAAATTTATTATCAAAGTATTGATTCATTAAAGAAGTCAATTGGTTTATCAGATATTTGTACTGCGTGTCTTTCTGGAAGTTATCCAACTCCTTTTGCTCAAGAAATTCGTATAAAATATCTGAATGGTGAATTAAATGGTAGAAGTCATTATGAGGAGTCAAAATAATGTCGTATAAGGTTCTATTAATTGGAAATGGTGCTAGAGAGCACGCAATTGCTAAAAAAATAGTGGAAAATGATGGAAAACTCTATACATATATGGAGAGAGAAAATCCTGGTATAGCTGATATCTCTAAGAAATTTGTAGTGGGTAATCTATCGGACTTTTCAAAACTAGGTGTCTTTAAGAAAGTGGATTATGCTATTGTAGGTCCTGAGAATCCTTTAGCAAACGGAATATCTAACTATCTCGAAGATAAATTGAAAGTTCCTACATGTGGTCCACGAAAAGAAGTAGCGAGAATTGAATCGAGTAAAATTTTCACTAGATGTCTTATGGATGCCTATGATATACCTGGAAATATCCCATATACAATCTGTAGTTCAATTAATGATTTGGCAAATGCCATAAAGGAATTTGGTTTGGAGATTGCAATAAAACCTGATGGTCTTACTGGCGGAAAAGGAGTTAAAGTATTTGGTGATCATTTTACTACTTTCAGAGAAGCTAAAAGCTATGCTAGAGAGTTACTAACTAAGAGCAACGAATTTCTGGTTGAAGAGAAAAAAGAAGGTAAGGAATTTTCTATGCAGGTTTTTACTGATGGAAATTCAATAGTTCCTATGCCATTAGTAAGAGATTATAAGAGAGCATATGAAAATGAAGAAGGACCAAATACAGGTAGTATGGGTTCATACAGCTTATCAAAACATACTCTACCATACTTAACAAATTCAGATAAGGAATATGCTGTAGACATTTTGAAAAAGACAATCTATGCTCTAGAAAAACAGACTGGAACTAAATATCGAGGAATTCTCTATGGACAATTTATGAAAACAGATGATAATATCTATCTCATAGAATTCAATGTTAGATTTGGTGATCCTGAAGCATTAAATGTACTAAAACTGCTTGAAACTGATTTTAATAAGCTTTCATTACAAATAATAGATGGAAATCTTAAAACAGCTGATTTTAGTAAGTTGGCGACAGTTTGTACTTATTTAGTTCCAAAAGGATATCCAGAATCACCAGCTTCTGCAGAAGAAATACAGATTGAGGAAGCAGAGGATATTGATCTCTATTTTGCTTCTGTGTATAGAATGAAAAAATCGATTAGAACTACAAGAAGTCGCTCAATAGCTCTAGTGGGAACTGGAAATGGGCTAGATGAAGCAAGAGAGAAAATTGCTGAAAATATTTCCAAAATAAAGGGGAATCTATTCTATCGTAAAGACATTGGCTCTTTGCTTTGAAATCAAATGCTATGACCTACTTAGCTTATAGTTTCCTGGTCAAATATTGCTGTTCAATAATCCTATCACAGTATGTACATCTTAGAATAAGAGGATCCTTTGATACTATGTCAAAAGAGGAGACGATAGGTTCATGTGTATTTGAAACACAGTTTGGATTCAAGCAATCAATAAATTCTTCGACATGATCAGGAATCTTCAGTAAAACCTTTTCTTTGACATTAAAATTCTCAATGATGTTTACTGTAGCTGTTGGAGCAATGAAAGAAAGTTTCTGAATTTCTTGCTCAGTTAATGCTTTACCTTTGATTTTTACAACATCTTTCAAAGACATTTTCCTTGAGGGAACTCTCATAGCAAGTGCAACAGTGTAAGGATAATTTGAATCAATACCTAATATTTCTAGAACTTTCAAAGCTTTACCTGGAGGAATTCTATCTATAACTGTACCCTCTTGTATTTTTCTTACAATTAACTTATCATTTTCGTCTGTCATATCAATCCAAATCCAAAAATTTTAGAATTAAAGCCATTCTTACCCAAACTCCATTTCGAGCTTGTTGGAAATATCTTGATGATTTGTGCTCATCGATTTTATAATCAATCTCTCCAACTCTAGGGAGAGGATGAAGAATAATTAAATTATCCTTAGCGTTTTGTATATCTTCTGGTTTTATGTGATATGCACCTTTTAATCGCTCATAATCAGTTTGATCAGGAAACCTTTCTTTCTGGATTCTAGTAACATATAAAACATCTAAATCATCAATTACATCTATAAGGTTCTCAGTCATTCGATAACTAAAACCTGATTCCTGAAGTCGTAGTTCTACGTTTTTTCTGATTTTCAATGCTGGTGGGGATATTAAATGTACATTCACATTATCATATTTAGCTAATGAAAATAGTAAAGATGGAATAGTTCTTCCATATAACAAATCACCCATCACACCGATATTTAAGTTCTCAAATTTCCTAAATTCTTTGTGAATTGTATACATATCGAGCAACGCCTGAGTAGGATGTTCTTGGGTTCCAGTTCCACCTGACAAAACAGGAATTGATGCAAATTTCTGTGCTATCTCTCCTATACCCTCTATGAAATGACGAATAACTGCAATATGTGCATAAGAGTTAATCATTCTAAAAGTATCAGCTATACTTTCACCTTTAGCTGCACTACTCACTTTAGCACTAGAAAATCCTAGAAATTGACCTCCTAATCGCAGCATTGCGCTTTCAAATGACATTTTTGTTCTTGTACTCGGTTCAAAGAAAAGAGTAGCTAGTATTTTGCCTTCACAGATATTTGCAAAGTCCTTCGGATTATGTTCGATAGAAGAAGCTAAACTAAAAATCCCTTCCATGTATTCTTTGGATATTTCTCTTACAGAGAACAAATGTTTTGGTCTCATTGTGATTCCAAGTTTTAAGCAAAGTAATTACATGTAGTTAAAAAGATATTGTATG
>JAGLTP010000546.1 GCA_023135215.1 Candidatus Heimdallarchaeota archaeon | reverse complement strand
GATACTTCTCAAAGAAAAAAGACGTATCAACCATACTCTCAAAAAGATTCTTTCTCCCTACTTCATCTCCAATTACTTCCCAATTATCATTTAACATCACAACAAACACTCTGTGTTCGTATTTCGCAATCGATATATCGTCTAGATATAGTTTAGTACCTATTTCAGCACTAAGAAAGTTAATCTGTAATGTAATTTCTACTTCATTAGTTGAATTACCATAATAGATAAGTTGCTCTTTTTCTGAAAGAATATCTAACACAATTCCCATGTTTACCTTTATTCCATTAATCAGTAAATTGATCTCTATACTGAAATTATCTCCTTCAAGATACTGACTAAAGGATAAGAAGTGACTATTTGTAGAGTTTATTGTTTGTGAAATAGATATCCATGTAGAATTTTCAGACAAAATATTCTGGTTATTATATACAAAGAAACTTTTCCCGTTTAATGAATCCTGTACCATTATTTCGTTGGTTAAATTATTGTCTTTTTTAAGCAAATTCCATCCAACTAAATCATTTTGAAAATTTCCATTTTCCAATAATTCTTCACTTGTTGGATTAATTACTTGAAAAATAGAATCTATCTCTTTTTGGATTACAGGTATTTTTTTCTCAAAAATTATTCGAAGCGAATTTAGTGTATACTCACCAACATTCAAAGCAAAATACCCGGATGTAGTATTTAGAAATGGATCTATGAGTACTGTAAGGCTGTAACTTCCAGTATGCTCCGTTGTTTTATTTACCTCGTATTGAATACTCCCATTTAGATCATAAGCTACCGAATAAATCTCAAACTCTACTTTCTGAATAAAAACCCCTTTTCTACCGCTGATTTCAAGTTGAATTGTAGTTTCAAGTGCTTCTCCTTTTATTATTGTTTCAGGCAGAGAAATTGCAATTAAGTGAACTTTATTTGCGTTACTTCTATCGATAAGAAATTTTGATAAGAAATAACCAGCAGTTGCAAAACCCCCTACGGTTATAGAAATTAGTAAAATTGATAGAATCTTTCGGATAGGGTTTTTCACAACTAGAAGTATCTTATATGCTGTTATATATTCTTTGGAATAGCAAAGGGGAGATGATTATTCTCCTTCTTTCTCTATTTCTACTTTTTCTCCCATTTTCCTTTCTGTTCCAGTAAGTAGTCTTTTGAGATTAGCTTTGTGTCGCCAGAAAACAAAGACTACCATTATACCGGCAACAATCAATGCCCAAAGACTACCATTGAAAAACCAATTATTGCCTGCAAAGATCCAATATATGACTGGGGACACTAATGCCATTATTAGATTTGAGAGGGACATAATTTTTGTAACTTTTAGTAATGGAAACCATACTAGAAGAATTGCTACATAAGCAATTGGATTGATTCCTAGGAGAGCTCCAGAACCTACAGCTGCGGATTTACCTCCTTTAAACTTCACCCAAACAGGTAAAGCATGACCTACTACAGCCATAAAAGCAACAGAAGTTAAAAGAAATCCTTCATCTAAGAATCCAGGAAATTCTGTTCCTCCAGCTTTAGTTCCAAATCCAGAATAATCACCAAACCAAACATAGATTCTTGCTAGAAAAACTGGTATTGCACCCTTGAGCATATCAAGAGCCATTGTCAAGTACCCGAGTTTCTTGCCTAATGTTCTCATAACATTAGTTGCTCCCATGTTTCCAGAACCATAATCTCTTATGTCGATCCCACGACTGACTTTGCCAACTATATATGCAAAAGGTATAGAACCAAATAAGTACCCCCCTACTAACAATAAAATCTCATACAAAAGCTCATATGCCATGGAGAAGAAGTTGTAGACTTTTATTTAAAATTTACCAGAAGTTCTAAAGTACAATAAAAGAAATAAGAGGGTTTTGGAATAAAAAAAGGGGGGAGATTTATTTCTCGACGCAAATCATCGTCATGGTACTACGTACATTTTCTAATGCTCGTAGATTTTCAGTAACGATTTTCTTTAACTCATCCATAGTATCTGCTTCAATTTTGGCAATTAAATCATAAACACCATAAACAA
>JAGLTP010000545.1 GCA_023135215.1 Candidatus Heimdallarchaeota archaeon | reverse complement strand
AGAGGAAGATTTCTATGATGTGGAATATATAAAGTATCCAACTTTTGATGGATTGGAAATTGCAGCAACCTTGGGTAAACCAAAGCTTGAACCTGGTAAGAAGTATCCAGCTCTAGTAGATGTTCATGGAGGTCCTACCCATCAATATTATAGGAATTTTAGCATCTTTGCTCAAGTCTTCGCTCATCATGGATTTGTTATCCTCCAACCAAATTTTAGAGGTAGTACAGGCTATGGTAAAGAATTCATGGAGCTAAACCTTATGGATTGGGGTGGAGGTGATGCCAAAGATATGATCTGGGGTAAAAAATACTTAGAGTCATTAGACTATGTTGATCCAGATAGAATTGGTGTTTTTGGTGGTTCTTATGGCGGTTTCTCAACATTTCTGCAATTAACCAAATATGCTGACGCTGGTTGGAAAGCTGGATCAGCTTGGATAGGAATATCTCATCTAAAAACTATGTTTGACAAATCACAACCTCACTTCAAGTATTTCCTAACTCAACACATGGGTACTTATGAGGAAAATAAAGAACTTTGGGACGATCGTTCTGCAATGACACACATTGAGAAGATTAAAGTACCGATTCAGATTATTCATGGAGTTCAAGATCCAAGGTGTCCTATAGAAGAAAGTAGACAATTCAGAGACAAGCTACTGGAAATGGATTGGAAAGAAGGAGAAGAGGGAGACAACTCATATGAATATGTGGAGTTTGAAGATGAGGGTCATGGCGCATTCTCTGATATAGCAATGAGAATTAGAACAACAAAACTGTTCATAGACTTCTTTGAGAGAAGGCTCTAAGGCCTACTCCTCACTCTGTTTTCTCTTTTTAACAACAAAGATATCTATAGGCAATCAGTAAATAGAGTTTTGTGATATCTCTGAAAGTATCAATGTCTGCGTATTCATTTGAATTATGTGCATTTCTTCCTCCAGGTCCAAAAACAAATATGTCCTTCATACCTGCTTCTCTCATATTCCCCGCGTCTGAAAATCCTGTTCCGAATGCAAATATTGGACTAGCTTCATATATCGCTGAAAAAGCGTTCTGGAGCACTTTACCAAATTGAGAATTTGGATTTTCTTTTGTTCCTTCACCCACAGTTATTATAGACATAGTGATATCTACAGGTTCGTCCACAAATTTCTGATTTGAGTGTTGGAGATTAGTATATCCTTCAGGTATCTCTATACGATAATTGAGCTTAGTAGAATACTTTACTATTGCATCAAAAACCTGTTGAGTAGATAAACCAGGCATTGCTCTGAAATCAACTTCAAGCTCGCAAGTATCTGGAACAATATTTGTTTTAACTCCAGCTTTTATTTGATTGAAACTGAAAGTTGTGTTGTATAAAATTTTGCCTCTTTTTGTTTTATCTTTATCGAGTGGATTTTTCTCTCCTGTGTATGCTTTAATCTTTCTGTAATCTGAAAAGCTGACGCGTGCTAATAGCATCTTGAGAGATTGCCATTTGGTAACGGGTGGTTTTCGCTTTGGTATTTTCAA
>JAGLTP010000544.1 GCA_023135215.1 Candidatus Heimdallarchaeota archaeon | reverse complement strand
AGTTTGGAAAAACAGTATTTGATGCTTAAAACAATACTTCGTTTCAATGAAAAAGCAAATGAACTTTATAGAAGGGGAGAAAGTGTTGTGGATATCTTCGAACACGATATCGTCATTAGAGTTGCAAGAATGAAGTATATAGAAAGAAGTGACGTAGAAAAAAGTTTGAATGAGCTCATGAAGGAGATTGATGGAATGACAATTGTAAGGAAGGAGGATGCTCAATAGAGGTGTTTATGATGACTATTAAAGAACAACTTGATGCAAGAGAATTTAAGACTGTTACTGAAGTTTCAGGACCACTAATGTTTGTAGATTTGAAAGGAATGGGTGGAGTGAGTTATGGAGAAATCGCTGAAATCACTACAACTAGTGGTGAAAAACGAAGGGGGCAGGTTCTAGATATTTCAAAAAACTTAGCAGTTATTCAGTGTTTTGAAGGAACTTCAGGATTGGAAACTAAAGACACAATATGTCGTTTTCTTGGAGAGACAATGAAAATAGGTGTAAGTCGTGAAATGCTTGGACGAGTTTTCAATGGAAGAGGTGAACCAATTGATGGTGGAGGAGGAATCGTACCAGAGAAAATCCTTGATGTAACAGGATCACCAATTAATCCCTCAGCTCGCAGATATCCTAAAGAATTCATTCAGACTGGAATAAGCACCATTGATACTCTACTTACTCTTGTACGAGGTCAAAAACTCCCATTATTTAGTGGTAGTGGATTACCGCACAATATGCTTGCAGCACAAATTGCTCGTCAAGCAAAGGTTTTAGGAACAGAAGAAGAATTTGCTGTTATCTTTTGCGCTATGGGAATCACAGCTGATGAAGCTCGATTCTTTAGAGATGACTTCGAAGAAACTGGTGCTCTTGATAGAGTATCGCTTTTCTTGAATTTAGCAGATGATCCTGCAATTGAACGGCTACTGACACCTCGACTAGCATTAACTGTTGCAGAACACCTTGCATATGAGCATAATTACCATGTTTTAGTAATCCTAACCGATATTACAGCGTATGCAGAGTCTCTTCGTGAAGTAGCAGCAGCTAGAAGTGAAGTCCCTAGTAGACGAGGTTATCCAGGATACATGTATTCCGATTTTTCCACAATCTATGAAAGAGCAGGGAGAATCCACGAAAAGTTGGGGTCCATCACTCAAATACCTATCTTAACTCTACCAAATTATGATATTACTCACCCTGTCCCAGATTTAACAGGGTATATCACAGAAGGACAAGTGTATGTAGATATTGGTCTAAATCGTAAAGGGCTCTTTCCACCAATCAATCCGTTACCTTCGCTTTCAAGATTGATGAAAGATACGATAGGGAAGGGATCCACTCGAGATGATCACAAATATGTAGCGGATCAACTTTATGCACTTTATGCAACTGGCAGAGATCTCAGAGATCTCGTAGCAGTGGTTGGTGATGAATCACTCTCAGATACCGATAAAAAAGTGTTGGAATTTGCTGAGCTTTTTGAAGAAAAATTCATCAATCAAGACTATCATGAAGACAGATCTATTTTTCAATCTCTCGATATTGGTTGGGATTTATTAGCAATCTTTGATGACCCGTATAGAGTTCTCAAAAGAATTCCTTCGGAATACATAGATAAGTTTCACCCAGAAAAACGAGATAAAAAAACAGATTTCAATTCGATTGATGTCTAAAACATCTCCAATCTCTTTTCTTTTATTCTAAAGTAACATAGTTTATTTCACCATAATTTAGCCATTTTTTCACTTTTAAAAAATTATCAATTTTATTAATGGAAAGAGCAAAATTCACATCATCTTTGAATCCAAGTTTCTCTAGATATTTAGCATTTGGTGATTTTCTTAACAGATGTACAATGTTTGGTTCTTTTTCATGTAATTGTTTTGTTTTTAAGAGAAATTCGTTTTTACTTCCAATGAAATCATTTGTCCTCTCAATCACTTTATATGCAATTGATAGACTAGTAATCCAATCTTCAACTGTATATGCATTTTCATCCTTATAGTATCCCGCAGGAATGATGTATAGATCAGATTTTTCCTCATTCATTATTGTTATCGCTTCTTCCGATGCCCTATCTAGATTAACTAGTGAACCTAGAAAGACATGTTTGTGTGGCTTCAGCAGCAAAATTGTTTTTGCTCCACTAGTGGATGTAAAAATAACATTCTTCTTTCCAAAATCTTGATCATAGAATAATGAAGGTGTATTTCCATAATCAAACCCATGAATTTTCAATCCACCTTCTTCACCTATCAAGAGGTAATTGGGAAAGCTTTCCTTCCTCAGTTTTTTTGCAGAAGAACCTTCTTGAACGACGATAATTCTTTCCACACCAGAATTTTTCAGAGTAACCATAGAACTAGTAGCTCTGAATGTATCTACTACGATGTATACTGCATTATCAGGTTTTTTTGATTTCGCAAATGTAAAAGGGCTTTCAATGTAGATTGGCATAATTATGATTGTACAATCATCGTTTGTTATATTTTTTTAGTTAAAGAAACAGAATAAATGGTTATTGTCATAATTTTTTTAATTTGAAAAAGAAAAGCAAAAATGAATATTGATTAAGTAATGTTTAAACAAGGCAGGATGGTCTAGCTTGGCAAGATTTTTGCTTCGGGAGCAAAGGAACCAGGGTTCAAATCCCTGTCCTGCCACCATGTTATACCTAATTTATCAGATTTTTTCACTCTTGCTATAAACTCCTCTTGTATAAGTGAGCATATTAGGATACTTGTCTTGTTTCCATTCTTCATCCAAGTGCAAAGCTACTACTTCACCCAAGAACAAATCATGAGTACCTAACTCCACGATTTGTTTAAGTTCACATTCCATGCTGACTGGGCATTCCTGTATGAATGGTGTTTTCACAACAGTACTTTCGTTCTTGGTGAATTTAGATTCTTTCCACTTATCGATATCTCGTCCGGATTTTGTTCCACACAACTCCACTTCTTCTATCATCTCAGTTGTTGGTATGTTAACAACAAATTCTTTTGAATTAGCTATTAAATCATATGAAAATCTGTTTTTTCTAATTGCAATTCCGACAGTAGGTGGTGATGAACTGCAAGTACCACCCCAAGCCAGTGTTATAATAGAGTCTTTTCCTTCATGTGAAGAAGAAACAAGCATAACAGGATTAGGATAAAGAGCGGAAGAGGGATTTTCTTGTAGTTTTTTCATGTTTATCGTTTTTATGTTCTGGTTTTACAAGATAAATTTTTCCTATCCTACGCTTCACTCAATTTTTCGGTTGATTTCATTAGAGAGCCTATATTTGAAGGTGTAAAGAATCCGTCAAAATCCCCAAATCTTTGAATGTATTCTATTATATGATTTGCAGTTTCTGTTGGTAAGGTAAAAATCTGTTTGATACCTTCTTCTTCACTTCCGATAGTATAATCTGTAGTAAACTTTACACCTCTTTTTCTTTGAATCTCTACAACCTTATCTATATCAGTAACTAGATAAGCTAGGTGATGTATTCGTCCTCCATACTTCTTCACGTATTTTTCTACTACAGAATCTTCTGTTAATCCCTCACTCACAACAATTACAGGTAGGGAATCATGTAATTTAATACTACTTGTTATAGCATTCATAGAAATTACTTTGAATGTTTTGAATTCTTGATAAGGTACCAAATTTGCTAGTTCAACCATAGTTTTTTCTCTTTTTCCCTTTTTTACACGATAAGCTACATGATCTAATTTTATTATTAAATCACTCAACCCTGTCTCCTTAACTTCTTTTTGAGCTTGCACAAAATCTAAAATCATAATTTGAACACCACTTATGAAAGATAATGAAAGTAACGAATATTGGAATAAAACTTTATTGATTTACAAATAACCAATAACAAATTTATATCTGAAAAAACGATTAGTTCTTGGGATAAGTATGAATCGTGAAGAAATACTCAATGAGCTAAAATCCTTTTATGATCCAAGTAGTGTTGAGGGAATGAAGAGAGGGGGAATAAATCCAGATAAAGTGTTTGGTGTAAAAATCCCCATTCTTAGAAAAATGGCAAAAAAAATCAAGACTAATCATGATTTAGCACAAGAATTATGGGATTTAGGCTATAGAGAAACGATGATTCTAGCAGCAATGATAGATGATCCCACTCAAGTGACAGAGGAACAAATGGAAAAATGGGTGATTTCAAAATATTTCTCTTATTGGGAGGTTGTGGATCAAACATGTATGAACTTGTTTTATTTAACGAAATTCGCATACGAAAAAGCAATAGAATGGAGTTCCAGAAAAGAGGAGTTTGTAAAGCGAGCAGCATTCGCATTGATGGCGGTTCTGGCATGGAAGGACAAGAAGGCCGAGAACAGTAAATTTGAAACATTTTTCACATATATCAATAAAGAATCTGTAGATGATAGGAATAATGTCAAAAAGGCTATCAATTGGGCTTTAAGACAAATAGGAAAACGAAACTTACATCTCAACATAAAAGCATGTGAAGTAGCAAAGGAAATACTTGAAATGGAATCAAAGAGCTCAAAATGGATTGCTAGAGATGCAATAAAAGAGCTTGAAAGTGATGCCATACAAGAAAGACTTAGAGAAAATTAGGAAATGTCTATTTTTCACCTTTCATTATTTTTTGTGTTTTATCTTTGATTTCCTCTAGTTCAACGATTTTTTCTTTTAGGACATTAATAAGCTGTTCATTGTCAAAAGCTTCCAAACGACCTCCACAACGACCACATTCAAAATTCTGATCCATTGATTCTTGAAAAATGACACGAGGACATTCAGGATTATTACATGTGAAAAACATATTAGATTCTTCATAATCTAATCTTGATTGCAATTTTTCTAATACTTCTTGTTGTTTTTTTTCTACGAACATATCAATTCTTTCAGGATGAAGAGTCCAAAAATAAACAAACCACCCAGTAGATTTATCTCTTATTCGTCTAAAAGTAGCTAGTTGTAGATCATAAAGCTTGTAAAGAGATTTTCGTACCTGGTTTAATCTCATATCTAGTTTTTCTGATATTTCCTCATCGGTTGTTTCTTCATCTACGTTCAATAAAACTAAGGTAACTTGTTTTACTTCCTCACCAGCAATATCATCCACAACCTCAATCAGGGTTTGCCTTTGCCTTTCAGAAATATTGATTTTAGATGCCATTTTGCTTGAACTGACATCTTCGTTATCCCCTGATTCACTGACATCTTCTTTAGACATTGATATTCTCACGCGCGAAAGCTATTGACCATCAACTAACAAAATATTATGTATTTAAACATTCTTTAACTTTCTCTTATGAAACGTTTTTTTCTTATGTTTTTCTGAGTATATTATTTTTTTATTAACAAAATAGATGAGGATTAGAGAGGAAAATACAAAAAGATGGATGTGCAAACCCATTTGAGATGAGTATTGTAAAGCAAAAGACAGATCAAGTTGTAGATATTTTAAACGAATTAGGTATAGATTTATGGTTAACTTATGTCAGAAAAACTTCAGAAATCCATGATCCTTGTTTATACTTCCTTACTGAAGATTCTTGGCTAACTTGGCAAACAATGTTCTTAATTAGTAAAGATGGAAGAAAAACCGTAATCTGTGGTCGTTATGATGTTCCAAACATAGAGATGATAGGCATATATGATGAGATAATAAGTTTTGACGAGAGCCTTCAACCTGATTTAGTGAGAGTATTAGACGAAATAGACCCCAGCTCTATTGCAATTAACTATTCTGAGGACAATGTAGCAGCTGATGGTTTAACACATGGTTTATGGTTGAGATTGAATAAATTTCTGGAAAACACCCCTTACAGAGATAGATTGAGATCTTCAGACAATTTGCTTGCAGCTTTGAGAGGAAGGAAGACATCTCTAGAATTAGACAAAATAAGAAAAGCTGTTGATATTAGTGAAAGGGGACACAAGCATCTAGCTAAATCAGTAAAATTAGGTATGACTGAACAGGATCTTGAGAGTATTTTGTTGAAATTTACTGAAGAAAATAATGTGACAGTTTCATATCAACCTTTGATTAATGTAGGATCAGAAACAACTATTGGTCATGGAAAAGCAACTTCAGACGTAATCGTTAAACAAGGTGACCTAATTAACATTGACTATGGAGTTTTTTATGATAGGTATGCTTCAGATATCCAACGAGTTCACTATGTATTGAAAGAAAATGAAGATTCCCCTCCAAAAGAAGTGGAGAGAGCTTTTGATGTAGTAATAAAGGCAATATCGACAGGAGCTGAAAAACTAAAACCTGGTCTTAAAGGATGGGAAGTTGATTATGTATCGAGAAAAATCATCACTAACGCAGGTTATCCAGAATTCAAACATGCTTTAGGTCACCAAATTGGACTGAATGTTCACGATGGAGGTTGTCTCTTAGGACCAAAATGGGAGAAATACGGCAATTCACCTTATCATGTAATAGAAGAGGGGCAGGTATTTACTTTAGAACTTCATGTATTCGTTGAAAACCACGGTTTTTGTAGCGTGGAGGAAGATGTTATTGTAACAAAAACTGGATGTGAATTTCTCTCTAAAAGACAAGAAGATATGATTTTACTCAAACTATAACTTGTAGCTAATTTCAAGCAATTAACTTCGATATCCATATAAGTGCATAAGAAAGGCGTAAGAAAATGAGGATATATCACTTCTTAGTTTTAGTAGTAGTACTTACCGCCATTAATTTTCCACTTGGTTCAACATCATTAATACCTTCAAACGTTATTCAGCAAAATGACAATCCAGTAAGTACCTATGCTTTACTTTTTGACCAATTTCCTTATGTAGTAGGCAATGAAACTTTATGCTCATCAACTGAAATAAGAAGTAGTTTGATAGAATTGGGATGGCAGGATGAAAATATTTCATTATTTCTAGGAGAAGAAAATATTACAGAAGAAATATTCTTAGAACAACTAAATTATTTAGAAGAAAATGTAGATGATAATGATTTAGTTTTTGTTTATATTACAGCTCATGGACATACTTATTGTCGTGACGTTTTGGATTTTAACAATTGGTTCCAGAAAGAATTCAATGACATAGGAACTAACAACAAAGTAATTTTCATGGAAACTTGCTTTAGTGGTGAATTCATTAAAAATTTCTATGGAAATCTATTTGCGATGAGTAGTGTTGGTGAGGATAGCTATGCTATTACCTATACTCCGGAAAATGATACGTGGGTTTTAAGTGAACCACCTTTTGTAGGTGGTATTTCATCTCATTTCTGGGCAAAAACAATAAAGGATGTAAACGCGGACGTATCTGGAGATGGTGTAGTAAGTATTGAAGAGATGTATGAATATTCTCTCCCATCAATCAGAGAATGTTACAACGAAACTTTTGAGAATAATCCCAGTCTTGCAGAATTGATTAGATTCACTGCAGGATTTACAGATAATTATCCAATTCCAACAGTAGTAGATAATATCTATTATGAGTTGACATTAAATGCAACCGATTATATACTGAATAATGAAAAGTATCAATGGGAGGACGATATTATTGCACCAGTAATCCTCAACTATGATACTATTTATTTTACAGAAGAAAATGAAACTATTACAGTACCGTTTCTTGTATCCGATAGATCTTCAATCTTTTACTATTGTTATGTAGATAGCAAATTAGACAAACATGGAAAAGTAGATGGTCCTTATGCAGAACTGGAATTGCTTTGCAAAGTAAATGTTGAATCTCATGAAGATTACAATGTTTCTTTAACTGTAGTTGATGATTGGGGGAACGAGAAGCTAGATTTTACTCTAATCATTTTTGATGGAGAAGAAGAAGCATCACTAAGTTTGTGGGGATTAGGGTTTGCATTAATTGTTGTATATTGTCTTTCTGGAAAAACTAGAAGAAGATATAAAACAACATAATCTTTCATTTTAATAATTCAACAAACAAAGAGAAAATATTAAAAAGAAGGTTGGAATAGCAGAAGTGCAATTAACCTGAAGGATTAACTTAAGCGGGGATAGCCAAGCGGTCAACGGCGTCCGGCTCAAGATTTAACATCTGAAAACAAGGGCTAGATGAGTAACCGGATCCTTAGTGGTTCGGGAGTTCGAATCTCCCTCCCCGCACCACCATCTTCCTAGATAATGTTTTTCCCTTTTATCAAAAGACATTTAAATTCCGTCTATTTTGCTACAATCATGTCAAAAATACCTTATCCAACTACAAGCTTTCTTAAGGTAAAATGCCCAGGTTGCAATAATGAGCAAATAGTGTTTGATTCAGCAAAAATAGTCGTAAAATGCAATGTGTGTGAAGCTGAATTGGCACAACCTCGTGGTGGTAAAGCTAAAATTCTAGGTGAAATTTTAGAGAATCTTTCTTAGAAACTTAATTCAGTTCTTTTTATTTGATAGCAATATCCTCGGCAATTTCCCTACGTACAAAACCTATAGCATTTTCTTTTGGCAAAAGACAAACATCTTCTTTAGCAAAGGGCCCATATGTTCTACCATCTAGACCTTGTATCTTATCTTTTGTGCTTTTAAGAAATCTAACAGCTACATATTCTATTTTCTCATCCCTCTCTGTATCTTCCGCATCTAATATTGCTTCTATGTCTGTAAAAGCTACATCCTTGGGGGAGAAAATTTCTTTTTTATATATATCATAAATTTTCTTCATTCTAGTATAAAAATCGGATTCTTCACGTGTTGTACTGACAGTAATTTCTTCTTTGCTAGTTACCATTCTAATTATTTTTGTGGTTCTGATTTTTATTAGATCGTTAATTACATACCTAAGTCTATCCAATCTTGCTTCAAGCATTTTTTTCATAAAAGGATTAATTTCTTCTTTAGTTCTAATCGAGCGTTGCTTTAGAAAATCCCTCATTGCACCATAAAACGCCTCTGTCATTGGGGTAAGATCGTTCCTCTCACGTTCTTCTTTCCACTTTGATTGAATTTTATCGAACACTGGGCATCCTCATCTGTATTTAATTGAAGTTACTCCCTCAGCAGTTGATTTCAGCTATCTCCGTATTCTTCGATTTCTTCGCTTTCTTCAATTCTTGGGGCTACAAAATAAATTAAATGGCCTTTATCTTCAATTCCATATACTATTCTAATAGGTTGTTCTTGATTGAAGGATATTTTTACATAATCAGAAGACCTAATTCCTTTCAGAAAGTTTGATAGAAAATCCAAGGAATATACTGCTTCAGATTCACCAGCCACTTGAAATGCTTCAGTTTCCATTTCTTCACTTTGTGGTTCAATAAAAGTATCCATTTCTTTTGTATCGCTTTCAGCGCCAAAATATATTCCATCTTCTTTAGCCTTAATTCTCAAATAATCGCTTACCATTTCAGCATCTTTTATTACTTGTTGAATAAATGATGCTTTTACTTCAAAATTAGTATCGAAATCAATATGTATAGAATCAGGAATGTTGCCTTCTTCTGGTATATCTATTAAGGAAAGGGCAAACTTTCTTTTTTGGTTTTTTCCAATGAATTCAACGATGAATCTTTTAGTGGCATCATCCAATGACATTTTTAAGCTTTCATTTGCACTTGCAGTCTTCAAGATAGTATTGAGTGTTTCCAAGCTCAGTCCAATTACTTCTGAATCTTTTACATCATAATTTTTGAATGATTCTTTTTTCATATAAAAGTCGATCATAGATATTCGAGTAGCATCAAATGCTTTGATCTTTATCCCATCTTCTGTCACATTTATACTGCTTTCCGCTACTATTGAGCTTATAATAGAACATATATTTGACATTAATTTTGCGTCTTCTAAGACCATTTCAAAAGTCATCTTATTAACCTCATTTTTTCTGGTTTTGATAATTTAAATATATAATGTTTTCAGCTAATTATCCTCTTTCATTTCAATAACTTTTCAATATATAAGGAAATCGCCTAATAAGTTTCTATGTAGAATTTTTTCTTAAAGATTGTTCAAGCTCTCTAACTTGCATGTACAACTCAATGTTGACTTCGCTGAAATCTTGAATGATGAAAGCTTTGAATCTTTTCTCAGGTTCAAATTCAGCAAACCCAAGGATTTGGAGCTGAACCCCTTCTTTAAAATCTTGATCTACTAATTCCGTTACATCAACAGTGATTTCCTCTGTTTCATCGGAGACAACAAGTGTGTTTCCTTCAAAACTCACAACAGATCCTATAATTCTATACTTTCCTGGTTTTGAAATTTCCGCAACACTAACTTCAACAAAAGGATTAGCTCTAGAGTATTTTCTTAGTTCGCTTTCATATTCTTCTGATGCTTCTTTTTTACTCATATTTCAACTTCCATCAATCATATTCACGCCATGTTTCACCACAGACTGTACATCTAAAGAATCTTGTAGGGGATTCATCAGCACTCCTTGTTTGAATCATCCAGAAACTAACCTTCTGATTTTGGTCACATTTCGGACAATAAATCTCTTTAATTGGCTTGGTTGTGTCAATATCTGTTTCATCAAAGACAACTGTCATCTCTTTGACCATATCATGTTTTATTTCTTCCGTCAGAGCTACGCTTTCGTTCTCTTCTAGTTGTCTTTTATATCCACATTTGTAACAAACAACAATAGAGTTGCCTTTCTTACCTTTCTCAGTTTGAAGTAACTTTCCACATTTTGGACAAAAATCCATAGACATTATCTCATCACCTTGTAATGGGTAGCTTTTTAGCTGTTCATTATCAGTTCATTTACTCTCATAGAAAAATGTTTTTGAATTTGTCTTATTTTTTAGACAAAAACATTATTCTTATGGTGAATAAAATTGGCAACATGTGAAATGTGTGGTCAAGAAATATACGCAAGGCCCATAGAAATCAAAATTGAAGGAGCTGTTTTAGAAGTTTGTCCATCTTGTGCAAAACATGGTAAAAAAATAACTCCACAAAAATCCACAGGACCCAGACCAAGTACTCAACCTGCAGTTCATAGAAGAACATCCCCGCCCAGATATTCGTCTTCAAGTAGCTCAAAATCTGCAATTGTTAGGGGGGGAAATGAACTAGTGTCTGATTATCATGACCGTATAAGATTAGCTAGGCAAAAAATGAAGTTAAGTCAAAAAGATGTCTCGATTCAAACTAAAATATCCGTTTCAGAGCTTCAGAGCATTGAAACTGGAAAAATGAGACCGCCTGATAAAATAATAGAAAAACTAGAGAAATTCTTTGATTTAAAAATCACTGAGGAAGTAAAAGCTTATAGACCTCAAGATCAGAAAAAAGGACCAGCCTTTCAAACTCTTGGTGATATTGTGGTTATTAAAAAGAAGAATGATGAAGACTAGTTATTCATTTTTATGAAAATGATTCAACATTCATTTTTGAAGAAAGGTCACTAATGAGAGATTCAGCCTCTTTTAAAGGCAATTTGATGGTGTAAAGACGTTTTCTAGTTCTGAATTTTAACTTAATTGTATCTTTACTCCTTTTTGTTCGAAGCTCTCCTCCGTGTTCAATAGTCATTTGAATGATTTCTTCTAATCTATCTTTTGTAATCTCTTGAGGCATTTTCTATCGTGATGTATCTTTAGATTTTTCTTAAAAAAGTTTTGATTCAATTGTTTTCTTGATTATTTTTAAAAAACTATAAAAATATCATTAAAATATATTGCTACGTAGAACCAATGACAGATACTAATATTCCTTCTAAAGACCAGTGTCTTGAGATTTTAAAGAAACATAATACACCACCTCAAGTTATTCAACATTGTTTGTGCGTGACCAAAATTGCTGAAGAGTTCTGTCAAAGAATATCTGATATAGATATACAATTAGTAATCGCGGGATCTATGTTGCACGATATAGGAAGATCGGTAAGCCATTCCATTTTTCATGCAGTTAAAGGAGCAGCAATTCTTGAAGATGAAAGGATAAATCCACGTATTCTGTCAATTGTTTTGAAACACATAGGAACAGGAATAACTGAAGAAGAGGCGAGTGAATTTGGTTTGCCTTCACATGATTATTTACCTCAAACTGCTGAAGAGTTAATTGTTTCTTACTCCGATAATCTTGCTTGTGGAATACGAAAATGTACATTTGAAGAGACGTTAGAGAATTTCATTGAAAAATTTGGATCAGAATCTCATGTTGTTAAAGGATTTTACAAACAGAGAGAGCTAATTGAAAAAATGATATCTCGTGGTAAGAAAATCTGATTTTTGTGAGAATATTTTCTTAGATGAAACCAGTAGTTACTCTAGCAGCTGTTTCTTTCTCTCCAGTGATTTTCTTGATTGCATCCATGAAATCATCATTAACTACATAATCTTTGTTGGTTCTAATCGCAAACATTCCAGCTTCTGTACAGATGTTTTTGATATCTGCACCACTTGTTCCATCTGTCATTTGCACAAGATAATCGATGTCGATATCGCCTTTAATGTTCATTCCTGATGAATGAATTTTGAATATCGCTGTACGGCTTTCTACATTAGGCATTGGTATTTCAATAATCCTATCGAATCTCCCAGGGCGTAACATAGCAGGATCTAAGATATCTATCCTGTTTGTTGCTGCTACAACTTTAACATCTCCTCTTGGATTGAAACCATCCAATTCAGAGAGTAATTGCATTAAAGTTCTCTGTACTTCTCGATCACCGCTGGTTGCTAAATCCAATCTTCTACTACCAATGGCATCTAATTCATCAATGAACAATATACTTGGTGCGTTTTCTCGAGCAAATTCAAAAATCTCTCTTACCAATCTTGCTCCTTCTCCAATGAATTTTTGAACTAATTCACTGCCTATGAGTCTGATGAATGCAGCTTGTGTTTCATTAGCTACTGCTTTGGCTAAAAGAGTTTTACCAGTCCCAGGAGCTCCATGTAATAAGACACCTTT
>JAGLTP010000543.1 GCA_023135215.1 Candidatus Heimdallarchaeota archaeon | reverse complement strand
ATCGCTAAAATAATACCAATCGAAACACCAGTAACTACATTTCTTCGCTTAGGTGAGTAAGGTTTTGCAATCGCATGATGTTTTGCTGGAGCAGTCACCACTTCTTCTTGTGGAAAAGCTGTCGGAACTCCTTTAACAAGCTCAATTTTCGATCCGCATTTATGACAGAAAACAGCAGCATCAGTTAGTTGAGTTCCACAATGAGTACAAAATTGTGAATTCATCTTTTTTTCTCCTTAAATTCTTAAATGTTCTAAGGAAGAATTGGTACAGAACATATTATAAATATATGCAATTACCAAATTTATCATCAAAATAAATAAAATAAAAAGAGCTTAAAGTAGACTTAGAACTTCGTCTCCTATCAAACTTAGAGTTGTATAATCATACATATCTGGAACGATAAGAATACAGTATTGCATTCCAGCATCAAGATACTCCGATATTTTTTCAACACATTGTTCGGGAGTACCAATCAATCTATCAGAAGCATATTCTTCCCAAGATTTCATCTTAACTTCATTTCTTGGGTGTTTATTTTTGTAAGCTCTTGCTTTCTTGATTGCTCTTTCTTCATTCTTGGAAACATGCATGAGCAATCCAGATGTTCTTAGAATTTCTTGAGGTTTTCTTCCATATTCTATACAATAGCTATCTAAAATACCATTCAACCTTCTTACATCATCGGGACTTCCACTAAAATTACTTGCATCAGCATGTTGAGCTACAACACGTAAAGTTTTTTTCTCCCCTTTACCACCAATCCAGATGGGGGGCCAAGGTTTCTGTAAGGGTTTAGGTTCATGGATAGCATCTTCAATCTTGAAATGCTTCCCTACATAGTGAGCCTTATCTTGTGTCCACAAATTCTTGATGTATTCCACTGCTTCTTTGAGCTGTTCAATTCTTTCTCCTGCTTTAGGATAAGTGATACCATGCATGAAGTATTCTTCAATATACCATCCTGCACCAATACCAAAAATCAGTCGACCATTACTTACATGATCTAAAGTAGTTCCGATTTTTGCTAATACACTTGGATGTCTATAACCTATCGAAGAAACCATTGTTCCTAATCTGATTTTATAAGTTAGGGGAGCAAGTGCACTCATTAAAGTCCAACAATCAAATACTTTTGTTGGTTCAGGAGTGGGAAAAGGAACGAAATGATCATTAAAAAAAGCTGCATCAAACCCAAGTTCTTCAGCATTTGTAACTATTTCCACATAGTCTTTGAAAGAATGAATTTCAGTTAATGGAAACGTAAAGGAAACTAATAATCCAAAATCGACTTTTCCTGACATAGTATACTATTCAACACTATTCAATTTAATAGTTTCTCAACTTGCCAGATATTCTTTTGGTTCCTTTAAAAACAGAAACCCTAGAGAAGAAATGAATCTTGCTCCTGTAATTATCCAGAGAAACAGAACAATTGTTTCCCATTCACCTAGTATAGGAAGAACTTGATCTGCTAATATACCTGAAATAAGTGAGCCTGCGAAAGTAGTTATTCCGAGAAATAGATAAAAAAGTCCCATATATGTTCCTTTTTCTTTCTCAGTAGAACTATCCAAGGCATATGCACTCTCAGCTACCATGTAAAAGGAATTACCAAAACCACTAACAGCAGCACCAATTGCCATATGCCACCAGTAGGGAACCCAAAGGACCGTAATTGCCAAATTTAAAGGAATGAAAAACATAACAACTCTTCCCACAAAGAGAGCCCATTTCCTTTTCACTTTGTCAATTATTGGTTTTGTTACAATTAGTGTTATTATCATTGAAATGCTGAAAGAAGCCCAAATCCAAGTATTCTCTTGAGCTGTTGCGAAATTTCCTCTTACTTGAGGAAAAATAGGCCAACCTAGAGACATTGAAAATCCCATTAGTGAACCAACGATAACAAAGGTTCTAAAATTCTTGTTTTTTCGTAAAGGAGTTAAGCTTAGTACGCTTTTTTCTTCTAATTTCTCAGTTGGAGGATTTGTAAGTAAAACAGCAAAGAATCCTGTAATGATAAATAATCCAGCAGCAATTTCAAGTATTATAGTATACTGCATGTATTCGGTTTTTCCAATATTGCTCATTGCTCCAACAACTATCAAACCAATAAAAGATGCAATTGCCCCTATCAAAGTAATCAGACTCAATAAACCAGCTCTATTCTTTCTATTTGTTATATCTCCAAGAAGAGCTGTGAATGCAGGACTATAACATGCTACACATATGGAAAAAATAATTACTCCACCTACCAAAATCCATTGATTATGAATCAATGGAAATAGAGCAAGGGATATCCCACCACCAAATAAACCAAAAAGAATCAAAGCTTTCCTACCGAGAAAATCTGAGATTCGCCCAAAAGAAGCTTGTAAAGCTAGCTGGATAAGATTTCTCATTGAAGTGATTAGAGCTAGAGCAGTTGAGGATGAGCCAATAATAACTGCGTAGAGTTCAATAAACATCCGACTGACGAATCTAGCAGTTGTTCCAAAAGCAGATATAGCGTAAATAAGGAATTTTAATTTTTGCGTCAAGTAAGGATGTGAAATTCCATTGAAATCCTTTAATAATTGAAAAAATCTACCGAATCTACTCAAGAAGTTTCACATCCGAATTTCCGAATACAAACAGCATGTTAATAGTATCAAAAAAACTTTTTGCATACCGATATCTTATAGATGGAAATTGAGTTAAGGTTTTAATCTTTCCACTAATCTCTCAAGAGTTTCTTGCTCAATGTCACAGCTCTTTAGGTATTCCATGATCCCTCCTTGCTCCTCAACTTGTTGAACGACATATTCAATATCTTCACTTTGGGTATACTCATCTGTTGCAAGATAATCCTGTATAATGTTTGGTTCTGGTGCGTTTAGTAGAAGAAGAATTAAACTAGATATAACTCCAGTCCTGTCTCTTCCAGCGTGACAATGCATCACAATGGAATAGTTCTCAGGTCTTGAAAGAATGTCAAATATTCTTCTTATCTGCTGTTTGTTATAGAAAAGAGTATACCAACAAAATTGTTGATAGAAGGACATTTCACTCTGCATTTCTCTTATCAATACTTCATGAGGCATAGAAATATCTATGTGAACCCAAAAATAATTAAAAACGTTCAAAAAATCATCATCGTACGAAGCATATCCAATTTCCACCGCTGATCGAAGATCTACTAGACTTTTGATTCCAAGTTCTTTCATATTTTGAAGAAGTTCAGGGGATTGAGCTTCAATAGGAGAGGAAGAACGATAGATTATATCTGGTTTAATGTAGGTCTGATTAAATTCAGCTAAATCTCTAAAATTATGGACTGTAGCTTTAATCTTTTCCAGTAATAAATCACGAGCCAAAGGAAGTTCCTCAATATAGCTGTTTCCTTCTCTGTTTTTACTTTTGCTATATCTCTAATATGTATGT
>JAGLTP010000542.1 GCA_023135215.1 Candidatus Heimdallarchaeota archaeon | reverse complement strand
CGGGCTTTAGCTCAGTGGCTTAGAGCACTCGGCTGTAGTCAATGACACCCTTGTGATCAATGATCAAGGAGTCAGCCGGTAGAGACCGAGCGGTCCCGTGTTCAAATCACGGAAGCCCGACCACTCTTATTTTTTTCTCCCAATTGCTGTAAAAACAGGTATAAAGATCAATCTTTGATTCTTAGCAATTGATTCTTTCTCTAATTGTAACTTCTGTTTGAATTCATCTTCAGATATCAAATCTGCTTCCAGAACCCTTCTCCATTCCTCTTCAATATTGTCCCTCAAGCTTTCTTTATCCCAAGCTTGTGCAATTATAGATATTTCTGTTTCTAAGCCTGCAGATTCAAAGAGAGCTTGAATCTTTCTACCAATACAAGGATCTGCACCTTCTCTCTGGAGATACTCAATATGTTTTTTACCTAAATTGAAATCGGGATGTTCAACCCAACCCCCATAATCTGGTTCTGCTAAAGCAACTACATATCCCTTCTTCTTACAAACTCTAGCCATTTCTTTTACAACTAATTCTGGATTATTTAACCATAACATTAGATAATGAAAGAGAACAATATCGAAAGTCTCACTCTTTGCAGAAAGCTGTTCAGCATTCTCAACTATAAAATCAACTTTAGATACTCTTTTCTTAGCTAACCTTATCATACCGGGATCATTATCTATTGCTGAAATTTTTGCTGAACATTTTTCTCTAATTTCTCTAGTTATAACTCCTGTTCCACAACCAACATCTAAGATCTTTTTAGCACCCAGAAGATTAATTCTTCTGTAAATTTGATTTCTGAACATTTCGGTCCAACTAGCTTGACGCATAAATTGTGCATCAATTTCTGGACCCCAATCAATATCATCATTCTTATCTGTCAAACAATCACCTGATATTATGAAAGAGAGAAGTCATGAGAAAGCTTCTCTACAAACATTTGCTGGAGAAGTGTAACTTAATGGACAACCTCCTCCACATAATTCTCTTTCAGGACAATCAAGGCACTCTTCAGTAAGATATTGCATTTTTCTTAGATATTTCGCAGTTTTGTGGTTCCAAATCTTTCTCCACTTTGTTGTGAGGATATTTCCAAGAGGTACAAAGTAGCTTTGACAAGGTATAACAGCACCATCTGGTTCAATCGCCATTGCGATATGAGCTGCTGAACATTGCTTCATAC
>JAGLTP010000541.1 GCA_023135215.1 Candidatus Heimdallarchaeota archaeon | reverse complement strand
CAAATGAAACAATTTGAACACGCTTTGTTAATTCTTCTTCAATCTCATTATCTTGCTGTAAATCTTGGTGATCACATATTAGCTAAGGATACATTAGAACTTCTAGTAATTTTGCATTATTCAGTTAAGGAAAGATGCACTGAAGAAATCTATCAAGGTATTGAGGATCTTAAAGAGCTTGGAATTTTTGAATTACCTGTAATAAGCTATACAGATATGGTTGAATTACAGAGAATGATTACACCTGATTTTGTTCCAGTAGGCGATTTACTGGTTATGCTCCAAGATTGGTTCTATATCTATCATTCAGGAACAATGGTGAAAGAAGGAGAGATTTTTTCATTTGTTCTTCTTAAAAATCCATATTACTCACCTAGAATTGCACTACTTCTACGTTCACAATTTTCACCTTATTATGTAAGCCCTGGAAGGCAAGTAAAAATCTTTGAAGGAAATGTAAAAACTTCAATACCAAAAGTATCCACACTTGATGGTTATCCCATTGATATCTTAATGGAAGTAGAAGAGAAAAATGCGAGATATATCTTCAGAGGACCTTTTGGCATGAAAATAATTCTCTAACTGCTTTTCCACTTCTGTATTATATCTATTAATTCCTGAGATTCTATTGGATATTTCTTTATTCTTTCTATTAATTGGCTAATCTCATGTGTTTTTAATGTAGTAAGAGCTCCACTTTCCATAAGGGCATCTCTTGCCTTTGTAAAGGAAGTTACTAAATCTTCTCGATCACTACCAACATAAATTACTGAAAGCAAGTTTTCATAAATTTGTTCTGGAGGTAAGCTTTTCCAGTCCTGTGTTACATCTGTCATTTCAGCAAAATCAGAAGAAGAAACAACATAACCTTGACCTACTTTCTTGATATTTTCTTTCTGAATAAGTCTAAAAACAGCTCTGTTTATTTGATTGGGATCTAGAATAAGTTCTTGAATTATATGCTCTTCAGTTAATGGCTTTTCAGCTTTCAGTAAAAGTCCAAGAATTTTCTGATCGATTGTACCTTCCTTTCCACTATATTCAATAAGATCTCTTAAGGAGAGAACAAATGCATCATTTGTTGGTCTCTTAAAATATGCCATAAGTTTTGCAATTAAGTCATTAGTTTTATCTGATACTGCTGCTTGAATTGGAGGAGTTGATTCAATTGTCGCTGCAATTGATTGAACAGGTGCAGGTGGCTCCTGCTTCAATTTCTCAACTTCTAGTTCCAGTTGTTGAACATTTTTTTGTAATTCGTGTTCCCTATCACTCCTCGCTTTCTTATCCTTCTCGAAGAACATCCTCTCTTCTTCTACTCTATTTGAATAATTGACTAGCTCTTGATCTTTTTCAGTAATAACGATATTTACTTTCTGAATATCAGCTTCTAATTCTTCAATTTTTGCAGATTGAACAGCTATTCTTTGCTGTAGCTGACTAATGAATTCTTTTTGAGCTTGTTCTCGTAATTTGGCTTTTCTTGGATCATCGTTTGAATCTTCAGAGTCATATGGGTTGAAAACCATTTATTATGCACCTAAAATTTAGTTTCTTCCAGAACAAATAAACTTATCCATTTTTCATTTAGTTATGGAATAATTATGGAAAAAAATGAGGTATTCTTTTGCTTCCTATTGATCAAGTTTGAGTATCTCTCGGACTATTACCTCAAAATCTGCAGTGTTTTTTTCAACGGTTGCATATGGCCAAAGGATATTTTCTGTATTCATGATATAATCAGCTAAAGCCATAACATCTCCAACTCCATACCCAAGTTCTTTCTTGTTTCTAGCAAGGAAATTATCGAAATTTCTTAACAAGACATCTTCTTTTGCTTTTGCTCCTTTTGTCTCTTCGATTCTATCTGGATTATTAAGACGATTGAATCTTGTTTGCATTGAAGTGTGACAAGCTATTACAAACACATTATCTTTACCATAATGCTTCTTAAGAACATCAATTTCTGAAGTTGCTCGAATTCCTGAAATAAAAACCCCAGGAACATCATCAGGTAAAATATCCACTTTTTTCATAAGACGTTCAGTGAAAAAGCTATCCGAAATTTTCTTACATTCATCAGTGATAGCTTTGATATTTTCAGGAGTAAAATCCAATCCTCTGCCTGTTACTTCTTCTAAAACTTCTGTACCAGTTTCATAAAGAGGCATATTATAATTAGGTCCTATTTTCTTAGCATAAGTTGTTTTTCCACTCAATGGTAGTC
>JAGLTP010000540.1 GCA_023135215.1 Candidatus Heimdallarchaeota archaeon | reverse complement strand
GTACCCTTAGTAATTTTCATTAATTCTAACCTCTTCTTTTCTATTCTTTGTCCGATTGAGAAGAAACGATTTTAAATATTTTGGCATCTTATACATTTTACCCATAAAACTTGATTATAGTTTCCGAATATCCACCTAACAGTCGGAATGTTTTTGTATTTTTACTCTTTCATCATTTTGTGTATTCTAAGAAGGTTTCAGTAGATGAGATGGCAGGTTTGATCGATCATACTAATCTCAAGCCATTTGCCACAAGAAAAAAAATCAAAGAATTGTGTGAAGAAGCAGCGGAACACAAATTTGCTGCTGTTTGTGTTAATACAAGTTATGTTGACCTATGCTCTAAAGTCCTTAAAAAGACAGATGTAGCGGTTGCTGCAGTAGTTGGTTTTCCTTTGGGATCCTGCACAACTGAAACAAAAACATTCGAAACAAAAGAAGCTGTTAACTCTGGTGCACAAGAAATAGATATGGTTTTGAACATTGGTACTTTTTACGATGATGATTATTCTTACATTAAGAATGATATTGAAAAGGTTGTAAATGCTGCAGATGGTGTGATTGTAAAAGTTATTTTAGAGACCGGATATCTTACAGACGAACAGATAATAAAGGCATGTCAAATAGTAAAAGAAGCTGAAGCGCATTTTGTAAAAACATCAACCGGTTTTGGTCCTATGGGTGCTTTTGTTGATCATGTATCACTAATGCGTCAAACTGTAGGCGATAATTTTGGCTTAAAAGCAGCAGGGGGGATTAAAGATGCTAAAACTGCAGTTCGAATGGTAAATGCTGGAGCCAATAGGTTAGGAGCGAGTGCGGGAATAGCTATCGTTGATTCTCTAAGAAAAACTATCGATGAAGGAAAATGGTTTGATTCTGAAGGTGATTCACCAGAGAAAATTTATTCTTGGGGTGCAGCTGATCCAAAAAAACAACCTAAGAAAATTTATGATTTTTATATTCAAAAGAAAGAAAAATTCTTGAAATAATTCTACATGGAGATTATAATGAAGAGATTCGATGACAGAAGATTGAAACCTAAGCTAACCCCTATGATGCAACAGTGGCAAGATATAAAGAAACAACATAAAGAGTATATACTCTTCTTTAGAGCAGGGGATTTTTACGAGTGTTTTAATGAAGATGCAAAAATCGCTTCAGAAGTTCTAAACATAACATTAACTTCAAGAACATTGGGTGAGAAGAAATTTCCATTAGCTGGCGTTCCCTATCATGCAGTGGATTCTTATGTTGCAAAAATGGTTGAAAATGGCCATAAAATTGCTATAGTTGAACAGTTGGAAGACCCAAAAGTAGCTAAAAAAATAGTGAAAAGAGGAGTTGTCCAACTCTTAACACGAGGAACAATCACTCTTCCTGAGTCTCTATCAAAGGGACATAACAATTATCTTGCTTCTATTACTAAAATAGAGAATTTGATAGGTTTGGCTGCTCTTGATTTGTCTACAGGAGAATTTTTAGTAACTGACTTTGAAAGTGACGAAAGTAACAATTCACTTGAATTGGAATTAGCCAGATTGAATCCCTCAGAAATCTTAGTTGAAGAGTCTTTTTGGAAAAAATTACAATTCTATTATGATGAGCACAAAAGCACAATAACACATAGAGATGATTATTATTTTGATATAGAACAAGGAAGACAGGATATTTGTAGTCTTCTTAACGTTTTAAGTTTAGAAGGATTCGGGGTTGGAGAATATAATCCATCTATAGGTGCTGCTGGATCTATTTTGCGTTACATAAAGGAAACACAATTACGCGAGCAGTTTCCAAATATTACGAAAATTAGTAGAATAGAAAGCCAAGAGTTTATGTCTCTCGATTCCAACACAATTAGAAATCTAGAGTTAATAGAAAACCTTCGAGATAGAACAGAGTATGGTACCCTTCGTCAAGTCTTAGATAACACAAAGACACCAAACGGTTCAAGATTACTTACTTCTTGGATTGTAAGGCCAAGTCTGAACTTAGAGGTTATAATGTCTAGAGTAAATGCAACAGAGATTCTGTTCAACGAGACTATCGCTCGAGAAGAAATACGAAATATTCTCAATAAGATGAGCGATATTGAGCGAATAATAGGGAGAATATGTTTAGGGAAGAGTAGACCCAGAGATCTAATCGCTCTTAAGAACTCATTAGAATTAATTCCTGACATCCGCTCATTATTGTCAGATTTCAAATCAGATCTTATCAAAGAAATTAGAAAGAATCTTGATCCCGTTAAGGAAGCAATTGCAATAATCTCATCAGGAATTGCAGACGAAGTGCCATCTAGTTTGAAAGACGGCAACGTAATTAGAGATGGACACAATGAAGAACTTGATGAATTGAGGAAAATTCAGAGAGGTGGAAAATCGTTTCTCACATCTTTAGAAGCAAGAGAAAAGGTTAGTACAGGGATTAAGAATCTTAAAGTTCGTTTCAATAAGGTTTTTGGATATTATATTGAAGTGCCAAAAGCATCAACGGATAAGGTGCCAACAGAATATGAAAGAAAGCAGACACTAGTGAATGCAGAGAGATATATTACTCCTGAATTAAAAGAATATGAAGAGAAAATACTGAATGCTGAGGAGAAAATTTCAGCATTAGAAGAACAGTTGTTTAATGAGATACTAATCGAAATCTCTTTACATGCAACAAAGATTCAACAAGATGCTTATTATTCCGCTGTGCTTGATATTGTTTCCACTTTTGCTCAAAATGCTGTTTATTATAACTATTCCAAACCTGAAATAACAAACGAGAGCCTTATTGAGATTAAGGATGGAAGACATCCGGTTGTAGAAAGACTTCTTACCCATACTTCGTTTATCCCAAATGATATTTTGCTCAAAAAGGAGGGAGATAGAATACTAATAATAACCGGTCCCAATATGGGAGGAAAATCGACACTGCTGAGACAAGTTGCATTAATAGTTCTCATGGCACAGATGGGAAGTTTCATTCCCGCTTCTTTTGCTAAGATAGGGTTAACCGATAGAATATTTACACGGATAGGAGCCCATGATGTTCTAGTAGAACATAGATCTACATTTATGGTAGAGATGTATGAGTGTGCAAACATATTGAATAATGCAACTGAAAGAAGCTTAGTAATTCTTGATGAAGTAGGAAGAGGAACCTCTACTTACGATGGTGTTGCGATTGCATTATCCGTTACAGAATTCTTACACAACAATATTGGTAAGACCGGACCAAGAACACTCTTTGCAACTCATTATCATGAATTAATAGAATTAGAGGAAAGATTACCTAATGTCAAAAATTTTCATGTATCAGTTAAAAATGTTGATGGGGAAATACATTTTCTCTACAAATTAAAGAAAGGGGGTATAAGTGAAAGTTTTGGAATTCATGTTGCATCATTGGCAGGATTGCCAAAAAAAGTGATTGATCGTGCAAATGATACATTATCCCAACTCCATAAACAAGATAGAATGAAAGAGTCTCCAGTTTTAGCTGTAGATGAAAAGTCTCAAAAGAAACTGAAAAGCAAAGAAATTACTTCAGAACAACTTGAGATTGTAAATGAAATATCTAAATTGGATGTTGAAGGGATAGCTCCCATAGAAGCCTTGAACGTTTTAAACAAATTAGTTAGAAGAACTAAAGAGCTTTTAAAGGATAAAGAATAATAGAATGCAGATGCATTTGTAATAATATTGCTTGTTTGTGATAAAATGAAAACGAAAATAATCAAGCTAGATTCTCTTACAATAAATAAAATTGCAGCAGGAGAAGTAATCGAAAGACCATCTTCTGTTGTAAAAGAACTAGTTGAGAATTCAATCGATGCTGATAGTACAGAAATCATCATAAACATCCAAGAAGGTGGAAAAAAACTAATCGAGATTATAGATAACGGTAACGGGATGTCTCATGATGATGCTGGTTTAGCAATTCAAAGATATTCAACAAGCAAGATTAGAACAGCTGATGATCTTTTTTCTATTCACAGTCTAGGTTTCAGAGGAGAAGCATTAGCTAGTGTTGTAAGTGTAGCTCAAGTTGAGATAACAACGAAAGCAAAAGAGGATGAGCTGGGGACACTTCTTTCAGTTGAAGGGGGAGAAATCAAAACTGACAAGAAAACTACAGCATCAAACGGTACGAGAATTGCTGTTAGAAACTTGTTCTTCAATGTCCCCGTTAGAAGAAAGTTCTTGAAATCAATTACAACAGAGATTAATCACATTACAGAATTTACAACCAAACTTGCATTAGCGTATCCAAATATTTCCTTTTCTCTAAATCATAATGGTAAAAGCTTAATCTCTGCTCCAAAAGGAGAGCTAATATCTCAAATTACATCTATTTTTGGTAACAAAGTTGCTAAAGCCTGTATATCAATAGAAAAGAACGAAAATAATTATTCAATTACAGGATTTATTACGAAACCTGAATTTTCCAGGAAATCCAAAGATTATATGTATATATTTGTCAATAAACGTCCTATTTCCAACAAATTGATATCAGATGCTATCTTACAAGGGTATGGTACCGCTATGCCTAGTAACAGATATCCAATAGTGTTCCTGTTTCTAGATTTACCAACAGAAGAAGTAGATGTTAACGTTCATCCCACTAAAAAGGAAATACGTTTTAGCAAGGAGCCATTCATTTTTAGTCTTGTGGAGTCTTGCGTACAAAAATCATTGATTGATAGTGGTTTAAAAATATTTGAGAGAATTAGTGATACTAAAATACAACCAACTCTTTTCAGGGAAATGCCAAAAGAAGGAACAGTTTCAAGTAAACAATTTCCAAAAGCAATCAAGACCGAAGTAACAGTTGATGATAAATCCTCTATTAGAATGATTAAAAGACGAGACCAAACAATAGAATATTTTCTTCCAGAAGGAGAAAGGAAAGGAAAAGATAAAGAATTTCAGATTGAGAAAAAGGCAAGTATTAGGGTTATAGGTTTAATCAAAAACACTTATATCATAGCTGAAACAGAAGAAGGATTGTTTTTATGTGATCAACATGCTGCTCATGAGAAAATCAACTATTCTAAATATCTCAATCAATTAGAAAATAAGAAAATAAGTATACAAAAATTATTAGCCCCAGTTTCTGTGGAACTTAAACCTTCGGAATTTCAAATGATTGAAGAGATGAAAATACAATTAAAATCCTACGGTTTTGATGTTGAAGTGTTTGGTAAGAATGAGATTCTGATAAGATCTATTCCTTCAATAATGGGTGTAACTATCTCACATGAAGTTGCGAAAGACATAATAGATATTATCAAAGAGCATCGTAAAGAAATCAAAGAAAACCTTGTGTTAGAGGATCTTGATTTTATAAAGGAGATAGTATCTTTATTTGCTTGCAGAAGATCAATTAAGGCAGGTGATAAGATTTCCGTTAGAGAAGCAGAAATGCTTATATCGGAACTTCTAACTTTAAAAGAACCTTTTACTTGTCCCCATGGACGCCCAACAATTATTATTCTTAATGAGAAATATTTAGAAGAAATCTTTCAAAGGGATTATAGATGAATGAAGAGAAAGAAATGACAAATGATTTGAAAAAGAAGAAGAGAAGTCTTCCACGATTGGATCAAGCATCTAGTGTTCATCTAATTATGTTGCTTTTAACTGTAATAGTGTATGTTGTGTTCTTATCTGTACAACAGTTTTTGTTTTCATTCGAAGGCTTAAGAAATAAAATAATAATCATAAATGTACTTCTTGTAGTAGGACTAGGAATTGAAGTTGCATATTTTATATGGGAGATAAAAAAACGACAAGCTAAAAATAAAACTTAGCAAAAGAAGCTGAAGTGATAGGGATAAAGAACAAACAGAAGACCGAAAATAACACAATGTTATTTTGATAATTATTTCTTTTTTCCATGAAGCTCTTCAATTTGATCCTTAGAAAGCATAATGGGAATTCCTTCTTTTATTTCATAAATGTGCTTATCTTTTTCTTCTGAACAATATAGTTTTCCACTTTGAATCTCTATTTGAAAACAATTCTTACAATCCTTCAGAGTAACGTGTCTTTCGATTTCTTCTTTTGTCTTTGTTTCTTCACTTTCATCTTCTAGTAAATTTACTAAAATGAATTTTTTGAAATTACAGTAGAAACTACATATTACATTGGTAAACTTGTTTTCAATTGGGAGGGGGATTTCTTCTTTCTCCATTTCTTCTTCAAGAATCTCTAATTTTAAAGGCCATGACTTATCTAAAGGGCATGCAAGTAAATCCATCAGTCTATGTTTCATTTTAATCACACGATTTAAGCAATATATTCTACAGGAAAGTGATAAATTATAAACTTATTTTTTAATTTCATAAACATCTTTATTTCATTAACTCTGTTATCTTTTCATGATCAAGTCTCTCATATCGTTCAATTGAACCAATGTCTTCCCAGAAGCAATCTTCTTGAGTATAAGCTATAATTTTTCCCTTTTGGACAAAGTATGGGAAGATATCTTTCGATAAATCTACACTCTGATTGGGTTCAAAACTCTTAAGATAATCAAAAATACTTGGTTCCAAAATACTTATTCCTGTATTTACCAGTAGGGGAAGAATGGGTTTTTCTACAAATTTAGTAATGTGATTTTCTTCATCGGTTTCAGCAGTACCAACCCTAATTTGCCAGCCTTTTGAAAGTAGAATTGTTGCCCACTTCTTATGTTGATCATGAAAACTTAGCATTTCTGAAAGATTAACATTTGTAATGATATCAGTATAGTAAATTATCATTCGACGTTCTTTGATGAAGCTCTCAGCGTTCAAAAGAGCAGTTCCTGTACCCTTTAATCCAGGTTTATCAGGAACATATGTTAAGTTCACACCCCACCTTTCACCATCGCCAAAGTAACCTTGTATCTGCTCTTTCTTATAATTAACCAGAAGAATTAAGTCGTTGATATTATGTTTCTTAAAATGCTTAATCACATATTCTAGTAAAGGTATTTGATCAGCACCTATCGGCATCATAACTTTTTGTAAATAGTAGGTAAGAGGCCGCATTCTTGTCCCTTCTCCACCACAGAAAAGAACTCCAACATTGTCTGACATTTTCAATTACATATTTCAAAGACATATTTAATATTTTATGCAATTCACGCTAAAATTGCTCTGAAAAACTCCAGTTGAATATTTCAGCTTAAGAAATTCTTATTAACAATAAGAATAAGAGTATTTAATATGGAATCTGTCAAAACTTCAATATTAGATGAAATTACATACAAATTAAAAGAAAACATAGATTCTTCCTACTGGAAAGGCAGAGGAAATAGAGAGAGGTTTAGAGAATCAATAAAAGAACTTGTTTCCTCCGGAATTTTATCAAAAGATGAATACAGTTATTTTATGAAAAATGAAAGAAGAGTCCTTGTTAAAACACATCTAATTCATCTTATTCCTGAATTACAATCTCAAGAAGTGTTAGAGAATACTCTAAGACATCTCTCTAGTGTTATTTTAGAAAAGAAACACAAAGAAACAGAAAAAAAACGTGAAGAAACTCAAAGGGATATAATTAATCACATTGCTAATCATTTGAATGAAACATTCCATCCAAAAGTATCAACTATAGAAGACTCATTTAGTTTGATAGAACTACTTATTGAACAAAGTCAAGATATCTCAAATGAATTTTTGAAAATTTCCAATCAATTGATAGAAATTAGGGATAATTTTCTAGAAAAAGGACACAGTCCCATGCTATTACATGAAATTGAAAAATTATCAACAAAGCTAGTTTTTGCTGCAAAAAGCAATAATCCAGAAGACATCCCAACCAAAGATGATCTCATCGGTTGGATTAGAGAGATTCAGCAGAACTCAGAAACAGGAGATTTTTAGAATAAAATTCTGACAAAACCTGGTACTTTGTATTATCACATACAGTACCGTAATTATTTTATAATCTATCATTAGTTTATCTGTAAAATATCATTTCTTGGAGCGTTTTATGTTTGAGTTTACGAAAGATAATAGCATCGGAATCAGTAACAGAGGGGCATCCAGATAAGATATGTGATCAAATATCAGATGCGATATTAGATGAGCTTTTGTCTAAAGATCCTAATGCTCATGTAGCTTGTGAATGTTTTGTAACTACAGGTCTGGTGTTGATTGGTGGTGAGATCACTACAACTAAACCTGTTATCATTGACTATGAAAAGGTAGTTCGTGAGACAATAAAGGAAATTGGTTACGATGATTCAAAGATAGGATTTGATTACAGAGGTTGCGCAATAATTAGCACTATTCATTCTCAGTCACCAGACATTGCTCAAGGTGTAATAAAAGGAGAATTGGAACAACAAGGTGCCGGAGACCAAGGAATAATGTATGGTTTTGCAACGGATGAAACTCCTGAATTTATGCCTTTACCAATTGTTCTTGCTCACAAGCTTACTATGAGATTAACTGAGGTAAGGAAGAAAGGTATTCTTCCATTTCTAAGACCAGATGGTAAATCTCTTGTTGCTGTTGAATATGAAGGAGATACTCCATTTCGAGTTGAAGCGGTGGTCATTGCTGCTCATCACATTGAAGAAGTCTCAAATGAAGAAATAAATGAAGGGATAATGAAAGAGGTCGTCAAACCAATAGTTCCAAGTGATTTCATCGATGAAAAAACAAAGATATTCATTAATAGAACAGGTCGCTTTGTTATTGGAGGCCCACATGGAGATGCTGGTTTAACAGGAAGAAAAATCATTGTGGATACTTATGGAGGAGTCGACAGTCATGGAGGAGGAGCATTTTCTGGTAAGGACCCTTCAAAAGTTGATCGTTCGGCTTCATATGCTGCAAGATATGCAGCAAAAAACGTTGTTGCGGCAGGATTAGCTTCTAAATGTGAAATTCAGATCTCTTATGCTATAGGAGAACCCATACCTCTAGCTATAAACATTGAATGTTTTGGTTCTGAAAAAGTTCCAATTAGAGTATTAAGAGATGCCGTGATTAAAGTATTTGATTTCCGTCCTGGATTTATTATTGATCACTTGAAACTTAAGAGACCAATTTATAAGAAAACTTCTTGCTATGGTCATTTTGGGAGAGATCTTCCAGAATTTACTTGGGAAAAAACTGACAAAATTGAAGAACTACGAAAAACAGTTGAAGAATTAAAATAGTATTTGTAAAAAGAATTAAATCTTCTAACGTTTTTCACAAACCTTTTTTTATTACAAATAAACCATTACCCAAAATATGAATAAGCAAGAAATGAATGGCTTGAAAAAAATCATACAGAAAATATTAACTGATGAAAAGCCAAAAACTGTAAGAGAGCTTGTAAAGAGGACCATAGATTTAACTGGGAAAAGCAAAGAGGAAATTTATGGTTTGATTCAAGAGTTGGAAAAAACAAAAACCATACGGTTAGGTTCACCAAAAATTGAGAGAATTCTACCGGAAACACTCTCTAGCTTTGTTTTTAAATTGCACTACTTCTCAATAGAATTTTGGTTAATTGGATTTCTTACTTTGATTTTCTTTCCCATCATTATCCTTGTTCCACAAGATTCCCCTGTTTTGTTTTTGAGAGTCATTATGGGCATATTGTTTGGCATTTTTATTCCAGGGTGGGTTATTGCGAATATTTTCTTTCCGAGAATTTATGAAACAATAAATCAAATTGAAAGAGTGCTAATTAGTATGGGTATCAACATAGGGATTTCAATCTTTACAGGATTAATTCTAAATACCGTTTGGATTATTGATTCTATACCTTTTGTTGTTGTAATTGGTTCTCTAACAATAGTATCATTACTAATTTCAACAACTATTAGAATTTTAGTAGGATCTAATAGACTCAAAACAGTAACCTACTGGTTCAAATCATTATTTAAAAAAAGTGAAATGAAATGATAGTAAAAATACGAAAAAATCTGAAATTTTTTGGATACTTTTTTATTTTCTTTACTCTCATAACATCTCAATCCTCTTTTGCACAATTAGAACAAGATGCAGCAAACTCCATTCAAAATGCACAAGCAAAGCTTATTGAGGTTGTCATTCTTTTAGAAGAAAGCTCGACAAAGAAGATAGAAATAACTGAGTTAGTTGTAAAAGCAGATTCCGCTAGAAATCTAATCAAAGAAGCTAGCGATGAATATCTGGAAGGGGATTATGAAGTAGCATTACAAAAGGCAAACGATGCAACTGAACAGCTTGATGATCTTATAGAAAAAATAAAAGAAGTGGTAGATTCAACAAAGCAAAAATCAAGAATTCTCTTTTCTCTATTGGGTTCTGTATCTGCTTTGCTATCAGTTGCTTTGGTATTTGTATTCTTCAAGAAAATCTATCCTTGGTATAAAGCAAAGCAACTTGAAGAATATAGTAATCTCGTTATTGTTTATGAAGAAACTTCTGAGGAGGATAAAAATGACTGAGAATAAGAAACCAAAAAATTTCTTCCATAATTTTAATTTGGAGAAAATGGTTGCATTCAGTCTTGCGGTCCTTGTAGTTTCGTCTGTTCTAATTATTGTAATTGTTATTTTCATACCATCATCAGATGAACAATTCTCTGAGTTATCATTATACATCTATAGAGAGGATCTGGGGACTTATGTTACATATGGATATCCAGCAGGATTGTATACTGATAGAAATGAATCTATTTTCTTTGTTGTCAAAAATTTCGAAAATAAGGTTGTTTACTACCAATTACAGATTAAACTTACTAAATTATCACAGAATCTAAGTACAATGGTTCCTCTTTCGTCATCATCAAGCTATCAAATGTATCCTAATGACACTTACGAAAAAATACTATCATGCGCAACAAAAGCAGAAAAAGAATCACCTAGCCAATTCAGTGATTATTACATCTGGGAGCCTACAAACACTACACTCTTTGTAAATGAAGACATTTTACTCTTTCTAGGAGGAGATAGAAGTATAAAGATTGTTTTCGAACTCTGGAAATTTAACACAAATGAAGACACGTTTGTTTATTCAGGTGTATTCACTTTCTTGGAGTTATTTGTTATAGAGGTGTGAATCTGTTGTTCTCGAAAATCTTGGTTCTTTCGGATATTCATAATCAAACAGTAACTCTAAATTCTGTTCTGAAAGAGGTGCAAAAATCTTCCAACCCACCCGAAATCTGCTTAATAGCAGGAGACATAACTAATTTTGGATCATATGAAGACTTGAATAATGTGTTGAATAGAATAACACAGGATTTTAGAGATACTTTCTTTATTCTTGGTAATTGTGATCCATATTTCGATGTAGAAGATATAGCAACTAGCGCTATTTTTGTTGAATCAAAACCCTGCAAGCTCGATTTTTTTACCATTATTGGATTTGGTAATGACAAACCCAAAATAAATTATAAAATCTTGAAAAAAAAGGAGAAAATTGATGAAAAATTATGTTTGCTTACTCATGCTCCACCTTATGGAACAAAAGCAGATATAGTTTCATTTGACCGCCATGCTGGATCAAGAGAACTGAAAATTGCAATAGAAAAGTTTCAAAATATATTTCTAATTGTTTCTGGGCACATCCATGATTCCCCTACAATTTCAAAATTACAAAATTGTACAGTAGTCAATCCAGGACCTATAACAAGAGGAAGTTATGCAATTATTACGATAAGAGAAGATTTTAGTGTTGAAGGTCAAATTCATAATATTCATGAAAGGAGATAGCAAATGAAAATTCAAAATGAGAATCTGAAATATTTTTCAAGTGTTTCTGAATTTAGAGAATTTCTAATAAAAGCTTATCAATTTGTTAGACAGCAATTTCTACTTTATAATAATAAAGAATCACATTCCCTTGAACATACTATCAGGGTTGTAAATTCTTGTATTAGTCTTGCAAGTAAATTAGATGGGGCTATCGATGTTGTTGTTATAGCAGCACTTTTCCATGATGTTGGAAGACCACTAGAAGATACGCTAGGGAAATGTCATGCTGAAACAAGTGCTGAAACTGCATCTTCTTTTTTGATTCAAAATTCTCTTAATGATATGGTATTGGAAATTAAAGATATAATTCTGAGTCATAGATATAGCAAGAAGATAGAACCTACTACAAAAGAAGGTAAAATCCTTAAAGATGCAGATGCGTTGGATGCTTTGGGTGCTATAGGGCTTTACAGAACAATAAGTTATAGTGTAGAACAGGGATATGATCTAGAGCGAGCATTAGAACATTTTGAAGAGAAATTATTCAGGCTTCCAGGTTTGATGAGATTTGACCTAACTAGAAAAATAGCTGAGAAAGAGACAGAAATGCTCAGAGATTTTGTAAAACAAGCAGAAAAAGGAATAGAGAATTCAAACTTTGAAATGATAATTACTAATCTTTCATAGTTACATATTTAAGTGAAAAAACAGAACTTAAATAAGACTGAAACATTACTTTGTAATTGATAATCAGAAAAACGTGGTGTAAAAAATGGCATCTCTTGAATCAGGCGACATGGTTAAAGTAAACTACATTGGAAGAATGAAAGAAGATAATTCTGTTTTTGATACAACTTATGAAAATACAGCTAAGAAAGAAGACATCTTTGACGAGAAAATTATTTATCGACCATTTACACTAATTATTGGAAAGGGTTGGTTGCCACCTGGACTTGAAAAACAACTAGTTAGTATGAAAGAAGGAGATACAAAAACCTTTGATATTGAAGCTAAAGAAGGCTTTGGATTAAGAGATAGATCTAAAATTAGATTGATACAACGAAGAGAGTTTCAACGACATCAGATCAAGCCTAAAGAAGATATGAAAGTTGAGATAGGAGGTCAATCAGGGAGAATTTTGAAGGTTTCAAGCAGCAGAGTAAAAGTTGATTTCAATCACGATTTAGCAGGACATGATTTAATCTATGACATAGAAATAGTGAAGAAGATCACAGATATTACAGAGCAATTTATCTGCTTGCTTGAGAAGAGGCTCCCAGGTGTTGATTTTTCATCTACTAAAATTGAGCTAAAAGACAAGAGTATAATTGTAGAGTTACCTAAGAACACACGTTTTATGGAATATATTCAATTTATAAGAAATGGAGTAACTAGGGACATGGGAGAGATTACTACCAAATACAATAAAGTAACTTTCATTGAACATTATGAAATTGAGAAAAAGAAAAGATAAACCTTTTTTTCAATTTAATTACTTATTTTTTTAGCTTCAACAAGAACTAAATCGTATTTTAATGGACATTCAATATCTTCAATTATGTTCATTATTTTGACTTTCTCTTTTTTAATATAAACTGGAGACATACAATTTTCATAGTACTGACATAGAATTTCGTTGCACATTAGTACTGCTCTGTTGAGCACTATATTTTCCAAGTATTTCTGTTTCCTTACTGAGATAATGTCACTTGTCTCTTCTACGTTACATACAATCATTATTTGATTATCAATCAAGCACATGTGTTCTTTTTCTCTAACTTCAGTTACTTGATACGTAAAATTCTCTTTCAATACATCAACACAAACTTTCAGAAGAGAGCATCGATTACAAATTTGAGTTTTCCCTAAATGTGTAAACTTGTAACCTATTTTCGCTGTGTCTTTCGGTAGTAATGTAATGACCATTGCAGGTAGTCTTTTTTGATACTGTTTTTTAATTTTGAGAATGGTGATAATTATTCTATAACTCCAGTTTTCTCTGCTACTCTTACTGCTGCTTCATGAGTTAAGCCATCTTTACCTAAAATTGTATATCTCTCGGGTCTTATTGTATGTGCAATTGTTAGAGCTTTTATTATATCGTCATCTGTGATATGAAGGTCTTTAGCCCTAACAGGTAAGTTCAACTTTAGCAATGTAATTTTAATTTCTTCCCAATCCAAATCATGAAGATAAGCCATCATTAGAGATCCAAGAGCACATTGTTCTCCATGCAATGCAGGTGTTTTTAGAATAGAATCTAGAGCGTGGCTAAACATGTGTTCAGAACCACTTCCTGGTCTGGAAGATCCAGCCACACACATAGCTAAGGAGCTCCCAATTAGTGAATTCATTACTATTCGACTATAACCTTCTGCTTGGCTTCTAATTAGATCAGCATTTTGAACCACTAATTTTACTGTCATTTCCGCAAGAGCAATAGAGGTAGGAGAGATGGGTTCATTTTTTAATCGATGAGCTAATAACCAATCTTTCAGAGATGTCTGTTTAGCTAGGATATCGCCGCAACCTGAGGAAGTAAACCTAAATGGAGAATCATCTAAAATGTTAGTATCAGCTATTACAGCAATTGGAGGTCGTGCTTGAATCGAGTGTCTTTCTTCTATTCCTTGTAACGAAGCTCTAGAGCTGGCTATTCCATCATGACTTGCAATTGTTGGTATTGATATAAACCTTTGATTAACCTTAAAAGAAGTCAATTTTGCTACATCGATTGGTTTTCCTCCGCCTAAACCAATTACAAAGTCAGTTTTTACCTCATTTAGGAGGATAATTTGTTTTTCGACTTCTTCTAAAGTGCTATCCTCGATTGTAGATAAAATAACTTTGAACTCTCCATGATCTTCTAAAATTTCCTTAGTTGTTTTTGCATATTTATCTTCAAGAAATTTATCTGTAATAAGAAGACAATTTTTTTCGAGTGATAATTTATCAATTATTTCAGGTAAACTTTGTATCATGTTCGTTCCGAGAGACAAAAGCTGTGGCATCTCTACATGTTTGAATTCATTTACTATGCCAGTCATTATAACAGAAACTTTCGTCAGCTTGTATTAAAGGGATTCCTCTTTTTTTCTTCATAAAGTTCTTTGGTTAACATAATATTATTTCAATTTTAGGTTCGCTAGTTGTAACGTTTTTAATTCTGAAGGTTTCTGGAATTCCTTTATTGAAAAAGAAATACGATAACAATCCCGAGTTTCAGGAATACAAAAAAAGAATCAATGCTTTCTTTCCTTGGTTTACAAAAAAATAGAATACGATGAACCACAACAATTATTATCTTTTTACAATAAAATTAGATGATTATGACTTCTTCTAGCTCTCATAATGATGTTTATGATATCGGAAAACAATTTGGTTACCAAAAATATATGATTAAACGTTTTATAGAGATGATAGGGGAAGAAGAAACAAAGCAATTATTGTATTTTAATGAATTAGAACTACACAAAGTCATAAGACTCAATTCACTACGAGCATCAACTTCTCAAATCAAGCTATTACTGGAAAAGAAGGGAGTTAAACTAGAGGATATTAAGGGATTACCTGAAGGGAAAAGAGTTGTAAAATCTTCTGTACCCATTGGAGCTACTCCAGAATACTTAAATGGCTATTATATGCTTCAGGGTAAGAACTCAATGCATCCTTCTAGAGTTCTTAATCCTAAAGAGGGTGAGCTTGTCGGAGATTTTGCAGCAGCACCAGGTGGGAAAACTGCGCATCTAGCACAACTCATGCAGAATAAAGGAACTGTTTTAGCTTCTGAAATAAGTTCAAATAGATGCCGAATTTTACGTTCAAATCTTGCACGAATGGGAGTAAAAAATACAATTATCATGAATATGGATTCTAGAAATATTTCTTCACTTAACCTAGCATTTGATAAGATTCTTCTTGATGCCCCTTGTTCAGGTTCTGGAATCATTATCAAAGATAAATCAAGAAAACAATCTAAGAGTATAGAGGACATAATGAATTATCATATCAATCAGGTATCTCTACTCACAGAAGCAATAGAAACTCTTAAGCTAGATGGTGAAATAGTCTATTGTACGTGCTCACTTGAACCTGAAGAAAATGAATTAGTTATATCAAAGATACTTGAACAAGAAACTGTGCAACTTATTGAAATAGATTTGGAAGGAGATCCAGGAATAAAAGACTTTGAAGAGTTTAAGATAAATCCACAGATAACTAAAACAAGAAGACTTTACCCTCACAAAACGAGAGGTGAAGGATTTTTTATTGCAAAAATGGTGAAATTGTAATGACAGAGAAACAATTAAGCTTTAGAAGAGCTTCTACAGAAGAAGAAAAACTTGTTTTCAGATTTATTGAAAATCAATTTGGTTCTTTGTCTCTTAATGCTCTCGAAAATCAAATTCTTTGGATTAGAGAAGGAAAGGTGAGAGAAGCATACTCAGTTCCACAAAAAGTGAGTGAAGTACTAGATGAGGTTGAGCATGATGTTTATGCCGCAGGAACACCTTTAGGAACTTTTTCGGATACAGAATTTCTACTTGAGATAGAAGGAGCTGCATTAATTTTACCTTTAACAAAAAGAATATTGCGTGTCAAAACAAATCAATTTCTTTATGGAAAACCTATTTTTGTAACCAATATTAAGAACATCGAATCAGATTTCAAGAAAGATGACTTTCTCATAATAACAGGTGAGAACGACCTACATTATGGGGTCGGTCGTGCTAAAATTGATTCTTCAGAGCTAGATTATGCTAAACCAAGTAGCGTGGTAATAAGTGAATATAAACGTAAACCGATGGACAGAGGATGGTATCTACGTGAAGAAAGTTAAGCTGTAGAAACTCTCAAAGGGGGTTCTCTTGCTTCGTAGATATTACCAAATAAACAAAAAGTATTTAA
>JAGLTP010000054.1 GCA_023135215.1 Candidatus Heimdallarchaeota archaeon | reverse complement strand
CCTGAGAGAAGTTCTGGTAAATAATAATCAAAAGCTTCTTGCCACTCAGCAGATACTAAATCATCAGCTGCTTCAACCAAATATTGATGAGTCAATAATCCCCAAGCTTGAACATTATTATAATTCTGATTAAAAGTAAAAAAATTAAGTAATAGTAAAGCAATAATCAGAAACGGGATGTGTTTTCTCCAGTTCATGCTTTTGCTTTCAAGCTTCATTTAAAAAAGATTGTGAGCTATGCAAAAAAGAAAAAAAAATAGAGAAAATCATTCCTCTTCCTGACTAAATGATTGTATGATTTGATATGCTCTCCACCCAGAATAAAGTGCAGCGATACTGAATATAATTACCCCAAATACCAAAGCTGCTAAAGGAGTGATAAGAGTGTAGAAAATTGCTAGTATGACTGCACTCATTCCTAGAAATCCTGCGAAGATTCCAAGAGAAGGAACTAACCATCCTCTGAAAACATAAATCTCTGTTAAGATACCTACTTTCAAACTTCTTAGATTCTCGTACTTCTTTTCAAGAAAATATTTGTTGTTCTTCGCTCTTCCAATTAGCTTAAGTTGTTCAAGTCGTTGTAAGTGGTACTGTGCATGGCTAGCTGTTTTTAATCCCAAATCCCTTTGCGTTTCTCTAATACCAATGTTTTTACCTTTCTTCACCGAATAAACAAAGACTCGCAAGGCAGTTCCTGATAGGGATGAAATTATGTCTTCATCTGATTGTTCAGTCATTCTTTTCCTCTCTTAAGTTTCCATATGGGGTGTGAACAAATTATGAAGAACCTGCACATAATCATCAAATGCACTTTCTGGAATAAGAACATCGGCACCAATCAGGTTATGCACAACAGAGAAATCCCCTGTCCATTCAGTTGATTGATATAAAATCAAACCATCTTGGTTAATATAAAGAAAGATTGCAGTATGATTCTCCAGGTATATTTCTGTAACCCATTTTAGATCTGCAAAGTCTCCTGTACCTGGATAAGGATCTTCACCATAGGTTCCAACTCTTTCTGTATTATTTATAGAATCGAATAATCCTTGTGCAATCTGATTAACTTCATTTTGCGAGAATTCGAAAATAACGTAATCAAGTAATGCGATAGAAAATGCACTAACATTCCATGAATAAGTTATATTGTCTCCCAGCCTGTTCATCTCAGCTGATATAAGATTGGGATGAATGGATGATGTTCCATTACCAATTAGTTCAACATGAACTACATCGGGAATAACACTTTGAATTTCTTGAGCTAAATTCGTTGAAAAAGGAACTTCAGGTTCATTTCCATTTCCATTTCCATTGGGTTCAGGCACCTTAGGAGTACCATAGTGTATGCTTACACCAACAACTATTCCTATTACAACAGCTGCACTTATTCCAATGGCTAAACCTTTTACAAAATTATTTCTCAATGATCGAGCTATTATTTTGCTTAATGTATTCTCTTTACTCATTTTTTTCACCGAAGTTTTAATTCACTTCAGTTAATTTAGGACAATGAACTCTTATAATAAAAGGCTTTGTACATACTAAACTTAGTAATGTACAAGGTTTTGTACAATATTCAGAGGACAAACTATATTTAACTCTCTAATCACCAGAAAATAGTGATAAAAATGAAAGTTGATGCGAAAGTAACATCTCTACAGCAATTTGATGTTCCACTAGTTCTAGTTGGTTTGTTTGAGGATGCAAAAGAGGATCCTTACATTGATGAAATCAAAGAACTTGTTAATGAACAACTAGAGCTTGGAGATTTTAAAGGAAAGAAGAATGACTTAGCGGTTGCATATACTAAGGGATTAATCTCGCCAAAACGAATAATGCTAGTTGGTTTAGGAAAAGAAGAGAAACTGACTGCAGAGAACATTAGAAAAATAATAGGTAACACATCTCGAAAAATAAGAGATTTAGGTGTGAAAGTTGTAGGCATAAGTCTTGATCACTTTACTAGAGAAAAATTGGATATAGCAGAGACTGCAGAAGCAATTGTACAAGGGATTATTTTAGGAAGTTTCCAGAATATCGATTATAGAACGAAGGATTTGGAGAAGTATAAGTTTATTGAAGAAGTTTGTATTTTCAGTCAAAAAGCTGATGAACAGGAAATGAGAAAGGGAGCTAACAATGGAAAGATTATTGCGGACTCTGTTAACTTCTGTAGAAAGCTAGCTTGGGGTCCTGCAAATTATATTACTCCTACTAAATTAGCTCAAGAAGCTGAACGTTTGGAGAAGGAATTAGGTGTAAGAACCACAATATTTGATAGAGAAAAAGCTAAGGAAATAGGTTTAACTAGCTTTCTTGCAGTCGCTCAAGGTACTAAAGAACCTCCTAAATTCATAATCATGGAGCATGGTGCAGAAAAAGAAAATGTTGAAACTGTTGCTCTAATTGGAAAAGCAATAACATTCGATACTGGTGGTATCTCTCTTAAACCTGGTCAAGGCATGGAATTAATGAAAGCAGATATGACTGGTGGAGCTGTTGTTCTTGCTACAATGGAAGCTGTCGCTAAACTAGATTTAAATCTTCATGTAGTTGGAATTGTACCTGCAACAGATAATATGCCCTCAGGTACTGCTTACCATCCTGGTGATGTCATAACTAGTTATAGTGGTTTGACTATTGAAGTTATTAGTACTGATGCGGAAGGACGAATGATACTAAATGATGCATTAACTTATGCAGCAAAACATTACGAACCAAAAGCTATGTTTGATTTTGCTACATTGACAGGAGCAATGATGATTGCTTTAGGGGAACACGCGATAGGTTACTTCTCTAACCATGATTTTATCGTGGAAAAATTGGAAGATGCATCTAAGTCTTGTGGTGAAAGAATCTGGAGAATGCCCCTGTGGGAAGAGTACGATGAACAAATAAAAAGCGATATCGCTGATGTGAAACACACAGGTGGAAGACCAGGTGGAGCAATTACTGCAGCACGATTCTTAAGTAATTTTACACTTGATGTACCTTGGGCACATTTAGATATTGCAGGTACAATGGATCAAAAACAGAACAAGGATTATAATCCTAAAGGTAGCAAAGGTCCTGGAGTTAGGTTAATTATTGAGGTATTGCGAAATTGGTCTAGTTAACTTCTCCTTTCTATTTTTCATACCAAGTTGTTAATTCATCTAAATTGAATCTTGGTTTTCTTTTAGGATCTTCATCAGGATAACCTAAAGCAATTGCAGCTACTAATGGTCCAGAAAGACCAATCTCGATACCTAATTGTTTACTAGATTCAAGCAAGGTCGTAGTATTTTCGGTTTCAAGTTTTTCAAAATTGAGAATTTCCATAATTGCTGGTTCTACGAACAAAACATCGTTTATCCACACTGTTCCCAATCCCAGACTATGTGCTTTAAGGAGCATGTTTTGAATAGCTGCGGACACTGATTGAATCTCTGGACTAATTCCTCCCCACTCACAAGTTTGTAGAACTAAAATAACTACTGGTGCTTGCTCCATAATATTATATGAATTGTGAGTAGAAGCCATCAAAGGAATCTTTGGCATTTTGTCAATTGCTTCTCTACAAACTTTTACTAATCTTTTTTTTGCTTCTCCTTGAAAGATGTGGAATCTCCATTGAACTCTGTTTTTTGCTGAAGGTGCTCTATTCCCTGCATCCAGAATGTCCAAAATCTGATCTTTTGTTACTTGTTTAGCTTTAAATTTCCTTATAGATCTTCTGTTTCTAATCGCTTCATCTATATCCATGCATAAAAATAAATTCTCCTTAATAAAAAACTATTCTCTTTCTCACTTATCATCTGTTTTTGCAAGTGCTTGTATTCTTTCTATACCCTTATATTTCTCAATTAGAGGTAAAATAACTTCTGGAAGAAGCTCTTTCCAGCTTTTCCCTTTTGTCATTTTTTCTCTAATAACCTTCCCACTTAACTCATCTCTCTCCACAAGGGGAATCTCTCTTATTTCCTTGTCACTTAAATTTGTAAAAAGTTGTTGAACTAGTGGATTATTAGTAAAAATCACCTCAAAAGGAGGAACTAAATCTGCAACATTCGCTGGCCATATTGTATTTCTGTTTATATCAGGAATAGCTGAAATGTAAAATTGCTTGATGTTGAAGTTATTTCTAACAATAGCTGTTACCATTTCTAATCTTTCTCCTCCTGTAAATGGATTTATTAGTGAATACGCTTTTTCACCACTACCAATTAAAATGATGATTTCATCTATATCCGAGTGACTTAAAATATATTCAATAGCATGTATGTGCCCTTTATGTGGAGGATTAAAACGTCCTAGGTATAAAGCTCTCATTAAGTATACCAATATGTAGTAAAAGATAAATGTTTTTGCCAATAACAGTAAAATAATCAATAAGACAACATCTTATTGTTACTGCTCCTTTTCATCATATAGATTCTCGATTAAATTTCAAGATTAATGAATAAAAAAGAACTCATTCTTTTGATGAATTAACTTATCGGAAATCATCTTGTGAAGAATACTAATTGCTCTTTCTTCCTCAAGCTCAAATTCAGAGATAATTTCCTTAATAGAAGCTTTCTCATTTTTTAACAGATATTGTAAAATTAAACCTCTATACTGTCGATCTGATCCTTTGAATTTGCTTTGCTGAGAAGTAGGTTTTATACCTGTTTTACTAGCTGTAAGGACGATAGAGCCATAATCCATTAACGCATTGTGCCAATCTCTGGATTTATATTTTGGGAGAAGTTCTTCTGCGATTTTGAGTAAGTCCTTTTCAGAAGTTTTTTCAGATGCGAACCCTTCAGCTACCAAAATTCTTCTAATGTTAGTATCAACAGTAGCTATATCTGAATTAAATGCGAAAATTAGTATAGACCTTGCAGAATAAGGTCCTATTCCTTTTAGTTTTTGTAGTTCTTTTGGTGTTTGTGGAAAGCTTCCTAATTCCAAAATTTTCCTTGCTGCTTCTTTTAACCACAAGGCTCTTCGATTATACCCAAGACCAGACCATAAGTGGAGTAATTCTGTTTGAGAAGAGTTTGATAAGCTTTCCATGTCTGGAAATTTATCAATAAAACTTAGATATTTCTCTACTACTCTAGGAGCTTGTGTTTGTTGTAACATTATTTCTGAAACCATGATTAAATATGGGTTATTTGTTTCTCTCCATGGAAAATCCCTTTTATTATCCTTCCACCAACTAAAGATTTTATCTTGAAAGGATTTCATTTTATCATTCTTTATCTCGAAGCTCATGATTTCAAAAATAAACTTCACTTTGGAATTAAAAATAATGTGAAATGTACAAATCTACTAAAGTATCGCAATTGATTTTTATATATGAAAGAGAACTAGATTATTTGTGAAAAGAGAATCATTATCTTTAGATTTCCAAAAACTTGGTTTGATTTCTGCTTTTATAGCAATAACAGTTTTTCTTGTAGGTACTACTATTTCAATGATTGTTTTTCCAACTTACTCTTTTATGGAACAATATTTCTCAGAGTTAGGACCAAGGATAACTGGAACTTATAGTAGTGGGGAAACTCTATTAAAAGCACCTCATCCTGAGATATTTAATGTTTCATTAATTATAACGGGTTTGTTCCTTTTACCTTTCTTCCCATCAGTTTATTTAATATTAAAACCTAAAGGATACATTAGAAAATCGATCCAGTTTCTCATTATGCTAAGTGGCATAACTACAAGTATTTTTCTTGTTGGAGTAGGAATTTTCGATGCAGGGATGTTTCTTGGTCCTCACATTGTATCAGCTCTGGGATTATATTACTGTATGATAATAACTAGTCTTCTTTGGGGTATTGGGACTCTTTCTTTAGAAAAAGAATCACTATACAAACAATTGAAAATATGGATAATAGATCCTGTTGCCAGTTTGATAGCAATGTTAATCGGTATTATTAACACTGGATTATTGAATTTCCATGAATTCTTTGTTCAAAAATTTTCTATGGCATTCTACCAAAAAATGTTAGCATATGTTTTCATACTAGTTTTTGGTTATGTAGCTGTTAGATTATTTTTCATTACCAGAAACAGAAAAGAGCATAACTCACCAAATGGCAACCAAATCAAATTATAATCTGTACTACATTTTATAAGTACTTCAACCATCTTTTTACTAGTATACATATTAATGGTTCTTAATGTGTTCAAATTAACACAATAAGCATTATTTGTGTCTGTGATCTAATCTAGCTTGGTATGATTAATATGAGTTTCATTAAATCAAAATTAAGTATGGGAATAATTACATTCCTTATTGTGAGTAGTCTTGCAATCTCAATACCTTTACTAACAAGGAGAACTGCCCCTCATGGAATCCCAGAGGGGTTGATAATTCCTGGAACTGCTGCTGTTTTCCAGATAGATGGAGTTGTGAACACTGCTTTTGGATCTTATATTCCATCTCAGCTTGAATATACTCCATCAATTAAAGTTACAGAAATAAGTAATAATCTAGCTAATGTGGATCTACAGGGATTGGATATCCCTCAAGATGTAAAAACGATGCTGGAGCAATACGGTTTTGCTCTGGTTGATGAAGGATATGAAGATATTTATCATCTATATGAAGGGACTAATGGTGACGGTCCTCAGTTCATAACTACAGATTTGTGTTTACATGCATATCATGTTCTTTATGATATCACACTTCGGATACTTGAAGGTGAAAGTTTCTTTTATGATTTTGAACAAATGCTTCTTACATTAAGAGATGCTCAAATAGATCTTAATTTGACTGTTTCAGAACCGATCGTTAATGATGCGATAAATAAGAACATTGCATATCTTTCAGTAATTCTGTATTTACTAAATGAAACAAATTCTATCCCTTCTGAAGTGGAACCACTAGTAAATGATGAATTAGCCAAAATAAATACAGGAGAAATAGATAATTCTGCTATTTTTTGTTACGAAGAAGACTATACTCAATATACTATTAGAGGACACTATACTAGAAATGAACTCCTTGGAAATTACTTTAAAGCTATGATGTATGCTGGTAGAATCAGTTTCCTACTTCAGAGTCCAACTGGTGATCCAGCAATGGGGATTGAGCAAACAAGAATGGCTTTACTCCTTATATCTAGTTTTAACACAAGTATAGGATCAAATACTGTTTGGGATTATTGGGACAAAGTCTATGAACCTACAGTTTTCTATGTTGGAGCTAGTGATGATTTAACTGCTGCTGAATATTATGAAATCTGGCAAAATGAAGGAAGCCCTGAAGGGGATGATCTTGCAGAAGAAAGTATTATAACTTCCTTTGTTGAAGAAGCAAAAACCTACAGAAAACCACTGATAAACTCGATGTTTATCTTTGATGCTTATGAATATGAAAATGTCACACAAGGTTTTAGACTAATGGGGCAAAGATTCATACCTGATTCTTATATTTTCCAACAATTAGTACATAACAAAGTTGATGGAAGAATGTTTCCTAATGGTCTTGACATTTTCTCTGTCTTCGGAAGTACAAGAGCTGCTTACTATATGCAATCTGAAAATGAAAGCTATTCAGAATATAATGATCAAATACATAAATTAAGAGATGAATTTGGAGGATTAACAGAATATGATTGGACCCAGAATCTTTATTGGCTGTGGTTATACTCATTATTTCCCTTACTCAGACCTGCATACGAAGGATATCCTGGGTTTATGTTAAATGAAGCTTGGACTGACAAAGCTCTTATGACAACTCTAAGCTCTTGGGCAGAATTACGACATGATACAATTCTATATGCTAAGCAATCATACACCGTTTACACTGGATTACCACCCATGATGTTTGGTTATATCGAACCTTATCCTGAATTGTATTCAAGGTTAGCAACCTTAGTTAGGTTAATGAATGATGGTCTTAATTCCAGAGATCTGCTTCTAGATAGATTTGGCTATAAGCTTCTGGGTTTAGCAGATATCTTTGATAATCTTACTGCAATTAGTATCAAAGAATTAGAGAATGACCCACTTACAGAAGAAGAATACAAATTTATCAGTCATGCTGGTTCAAGAATCGGGGAGTATGCAACTTTTAATGATCCAGAAGCTGATCCTTGGACTAGTGAAACTGATGATAGGATGGCTGTTATAGCAGATGTCCATACAGATCCAAATACAGGAAAAGTGTTGGAGGTTGGATCAGGTAATCCTTATACAATATATGTAGTAGTTCAAGATCATAATGGAAAGCTCAGGCTAACTCGAGGAGGAACATTTTCTTATTATGAATTCCAACATCCTATGAATGACCGATTGACTGATGAGCAATGGCAAGATATGATTGACACCAACCCTCCAGATATACCTGAATGGATGACTAACATTCTTCCCATAACTGAAAATATTATTGTAACCCCTTTATTATTAAGAAAGAAGGATGACTAATCCTTTTTTCTTTTAGTTTTCTTTTTTAACCTTGAAAATCCAACTATGGGTATTAATGATGTACTGAAATTACATCTACATACATATTAGAGATATAGCAAA
>JAGLTP010000539.1 GCA_023135215.1 Candidatus Heimdallarchaeota archaeon | reverse complement strand
GATTTATTACTTATCAAAGAGAACAAGATTAGAAATATCAACTCACAAACAGTCGCACAGATAGGGGACAGTATTCTAGTTTCTGGAATAGAAGAGAAAGTTCCTTTTGTTCAACCAAGAAAAAACCCCAAGTTACACATATTATTAATTTCACCCATTGGGACGATTATTGATTCCAGTCAAGTTCGTTTAAATGAAACAGGATTACAAAGAATATACACATTCCCAATTACAGAAGATTTGTTCTCTGGCTCATATGTAATGCAAATTGATGGAGATTTCAAGAGAAGAGATAAAATTAACATCAAGACAAATAAACAGTTGTTGAACAGATGGATTTTCTCTTACGGAGTCCATATCACCAATCCAAACAATGTTCCTCTAAATAATTTTGTATTAGATGTGACGATACCCCCGAATATTTCTCCCATTCAGCAAGTTACCAAACTCATATCAAATTTCAAACCATCAAAGCTTCTTAGCGATAAAGATGGTAACAGATGGTTAAGGTTTTCATTCCCACAAATCTCTCCCAATGAGACGATAAAATTTGCGTATAGAGCTTTTGTTATCACCAGATTAATTGCATATGACATTACTCGAATAAAGAATAAAGAAGAGGTCAAAGATCAGCTCTATCCTGAAACCTATTCTATATACACAAAACCTGAGCCTTTTATTGAGTCCACACATCCATCAATTCAAAAAATAGTTAGCAAATTTAGTACTTATTCTCCTTTAGGAAAGATTTTTGCCTTTCTAAAATTCATCAAAAATAACTTTGACTATATTCCTCTTGATGGTGATTTTGGACCTATTTTCGCACTAGAAAATCGTTATGGCGATTGTACAGAGTTTGCAACGCTCTTTGTTAGTTTATGTAGAGCGGCTCAGATTCCTGCAAGATTAACGACAAGTATAATCCTAAATGAACTGGAGGGATGGGAATACCATTCCCAAGCAGAATTTTTCACTGAGGGGATATGGTTTCCAATTGATCCGACACTTCAACAAGATATACGATATCTCTATAGAAATCCAAACTGTATAATTCTTCAGAGAGGCAATACTCTTGGAGATTCACCTACAAGAGAAATAAGATATTGCTATGATAATATAGAGAATTTAGATCTAAATGTTAGAACGCACAAAGAAGCTGTTTTTGACAAAAATCGAATTGTAGGAAAGGTATCTGAAAATCTTTCTGAAAAAACATTAAAGGATAAAGGTTCATTTTTCGAACACGTTTCATGGAATTTTTCGATACCTAGCCTTGATCTTGAACAGCAAGAAAGGAGTATAGAAATCAAAGCTATATCACCAGAAACTGCACCTATACATAAACCATTCAGCATTCCAGTTCATTTATACAACAGAAATAATGAGGATATCATTGGAACTTTAAGAGTTTCATTTGTAAGAGGGGGTATTTACACAAGCCAGCTTTATTCCATGAGATTAGAAAAAAATTCTCACGAACCTAAGATGATTGAGATACCAGCAACTAATTTTCTTGGGAGTACCTTAATCGAACTCATATTTCAAGATGAGAATGGTGGAAAAATAGGCTATGAACAAAAAAAGATTCTTTTCCAATAAAAAAAGAAAAAAGAGAGATGGGATTAAATTCCTGTTATTGCTTCTGCTCTTGAGCCTAGAATAACATTTGTGACGATTAAGGCCATTACTTGCAATATCATTAGGATTACTCCCAAAGCACAGAATATTTGAAATTTAAGTGGGTTCCATGCCATGTACCAAGTTAAGGTTCCAGCTCTTGCTTCGAAAATTAGGAATATTGTCGTAGAAACCTCAGACAGACAGTAAATAAAGGAAACCAAGGAACCAGCAAATACATTCAGGGAGATTAATGGAATTGTTACTTTAGCGAAGGTTTTAGCCCTACTTGCACCAAGGTTAAAGGATGCTTCTTCTAGAACTTCATCTGTTTGTTGCAATCCTGCATACGCAGCTCTCACCGTGAATGGAATCTTCCTGACTGTATAGCTCATTACTAGAAGAGTAACAGCAACTCCAATGAATGGATCGAGTCTGAGTGATGATGATACATTCGCCATCATGTTATTGAACCAATT
>JAGLTP010000538.1 GCA_023135215.1 Candidatus Heimdallarchaeota archaeon | reverse complement strand
TTCTATAAAATTAAGAGGTGTCGCTTTTTCAGGATTAGGAGAAGGTAAATACTATATATCAAGAGCTCCTTATTTCAAGGAGATTACATCCAAACTTGGTTTCAAACCTTTTCATGGAACACTTAATCTGCGGATTAACACCAATGATATAGATAGGTTGGATTTAATACGAGGTTCTTGGCCAATTATAATCAAAGGTTTCGAAGAAGAGGGGAGACGATTTGGAGATGTTCTGTGCTATCCTCTTAAAATTCCAAAAATAACTGCCAATGTTGCTGGGATTATACCTCGTCGTTCCCATTACGGTTCAAATATTTTAGAGTTAATCAGCGATGTTTATTTGCGAGAAGTTCTAGATATAGCTGATGGAGATGAAGTGGTTGTTGAGTTTGCTTTTGAGAAGAAAAAAGGGAATTGATATCAATGGCTGGGACAATAGAACACCTTCTATTGAAAACAATCTACTCTAATTCAATTAAGCAAATACCTTCTACAATCTCGACCTTATCACGTCTTATAGAGCTCTCACAACTATTATTGGAACCCAGTCTATCTTATCTAGTGGAAAGAGATTCTCTTTCACTCAGCTCAGATGGCAAATACAGCTTATTGGAATTAGGAAGAAAGCAATTAACTGTTGTTATGACAGGTGGGACATTTGATCTTCTACACTCTGGACATCTGTTTACTTTCCAACAGGCTAAATTGTTAGGTGATATCTTAACGGTAGTAATTGCCACTGATAAAACTGTTGAAAAAGAAAAAGACCGACATCCCTCCAAAACCCAAGAAGAAAGAGTAAAGGTTGTTAATCATATCAAAGATGTGGATGTTGCTGTTATAGGGAGTGAGCATGATTTCATCGAAACTGTTAATTTGATTCAACCTGATATAATCGCATTAGGATATAATCAATATCATGATGAAAAACATCTTTATGAAACATTATCCTCTAAAGGATATCCCCATGTTAAAATTATTAGACTTAAGGAATATATTCCTGGCAAATCAACAACAAAAATCATGCAAGATATGATAAAACATAACTATCGTTTTGAGAAAAAATGAGCATAATTTAGTTTGATTTTTTATCAGAAACTTTCTTAATCCTAGAAATTAATTCTTGATTGAGATGTATATTAAGAATAGGTCTTCTCTTTTATCGCTGTCACGAAACGAAGCTGAACATAAAATAATTTCTCTTTTATCTGAATTAATTGAGGAATCCCTAGATATTGCTCAACCGTGCAATTTGATGTCCGAACATATTTCATTTAATAACACAGAGATGACAATAAAAGAAGAAAAAGTTGACCTGTTAGAATTTAACAAATATCATCTATTAGCATTCGGTAAAGCTTCTCAAACCATGTCAAAGTGGCTTCTAGATAACTTTCCTTTGTATTTCTCTCGTATTATTCTCGTATCCCCCAACGAATGCGATGAACACTTTGAACCTTTACCTGATTTATCCTTTTTCAAAGCTGGTCATCCAACACCAAATAACGAGAGCTTAGAAGCAGCGGAACTCTCTCTGAAATTCCTTAGAAACCTTTCTTCAGATGATCTATGTTTTGTTTTAATATCAGGTGGAGGTAGTTCTCTTTTTGAATCTCCTGACTTTAATGTGTCCTTGGGGGATTATCAATCTTTTATAAGATTACTATTATCTAGTGGTGCATCTATCCATGAGATTAACACTATTAGAAAACATTTCTCTAAGGTAAAGGGTGGTAAATTAGCTTTACAAACAAAGGCAAGAATAATTACGGTAATTATATCAGATGTTATTGGAAATGACCCTTCTATTATTGCATCAGGACCAACAGCTCCTGATAAATCAACTTGGAATGACTGTAAAGACGTTCTCACCAAATACAGTCTTTTATCACAGTTACCTGAAAGTATCACGCTTAATGTCAAAAAAGGATTGAATAATGATATTGAAGATACTCCATCTGATCTCCCTCTTTTTTCTCATGTATCTAATTTTATCATTGGAGATAATTACTTCTTATTAAGAAAATTAGAAAATAAAATTTCTAATAATCACTGCGTTAAACTATTAACTCATTCACTTGCTGGCGAATCTAGTGAAAGGGGAAAAGAGCTAGCTATCACCTCAATTAAGCACTTTACAGATGAAAGAGCTTCAAGTAAATCTCCTTATTGTTTTTTACTTTTCTCAGGGGAAACAACAGTTACAATAAAAACTCCAGTAGGTTTAGGGGGACGCAATCAAGAGTTAGCACTATCTTTTGCACTAGAACTTACAAATAAGTATCCCATTTACTTGGCTTCTTTCGGAACAGATGGTATCGATGGGACATCATTAGCTGCTGGGGCACTAATTGGTCCATTTACAATATCAGATGATGGTAAAAAACAAAAAGCAATAACAGCTTTATCTACTCATGATTCAAACTCCTTCTTCAAAGAAAACGGGGGAGAAATAATTACTAATCATACAGGAACAAACTTGATGGACATTGGTATAATATGTATGAAATTTCATAAAGAAAAATAAACCCTTATTCTCCTTTCAGTTTTTCTTCTAGCTTCCTTCCTTGTACTGCAACAAAAAGATCTGAAAGCGTCCGTTCAACTAAAACCCTTGCTGTATCCTTTTTTCTGCGAAATTCTGGAATTAGATTCTTTCCATAATCGATTTGTAAGAAACTTCCGTATAGTTTTTTCATGATTTCATAAAACTTTTTTGCATCATCAATTTGCCCTTCAACAAGTTTTTCCAGTACATACCTTCTCAATTCCCCAATCAAATCTGCAATCCCTAGGATATAGGATTGTTCATTAATTCCAATTTCCTCAAACGAAAGAAATTTCTTATTTATGATTAGTTCATAGAGCAGTTTTGCTTCTGTATATTCTTGCATTGCGACCCCAACAATACCAATCTGTTGTAATGTAGCATCTTTTTTTAGATAATTGTTAACCTCAGATAAAGAATTCTTAGCCACTAGAAGTTTTTCTTTTGATTGTTCGAAATTTGTGTTATGAAAATTCTCAATACTCTGCCCAGAATTTCTAACCACCTTTCTAGATAGTTTGATTATCTCTTCTCGAATACTATCCAACTCGATGAGTCTTTGTTCTACTTGTATTGCAATAGTCTGGAATTTAGAAGTATCAACCATAATAATCACTCTGACTAAATCTTTTAGTTAAAAATATCTTGTGATTAGGTAAACTTATCACCTAAAGAACAAAAAATTAATACTAGCTCAATTTCTGTATCAAAGTGTAAAACAAGGAAGATACCTATGTTTCTAATGCATTATGCTAAACTTCAAAGAAAAGTCGATGATGCTCTTCATGACTTTATGAATGAACAAATAAATTCAGTTCAGGACAATCCTTTCCTCAAATACTACTATAAACAAATTTATGATTTCCTGTTCTCAGGGGGGAAAAGAATCCGTCCTGTTCTTATGGCTCTTTGTTATCAATCCATAAAATCCGATGTTGTTGGTAAAGAAATTTTATCTGCATCACTTAGTTTAGAACTACTTCACAATGCTAGTTTAATACATGATGATATAATGGATAATGCAGAAACTAGAAGGGGGAAGAAAGCTTTTCACCGTGTTCTTCAAGATTATGCTGAAAATAATTCCAGTTCCAAAACACAAAATGATAATAACTATGGAATATCAATGGGGATTTTAGGGGGAGATTTTGCTTATAATCTTGCTTACAAGGCAATTAATACAAAAGAATTTCCGTCTGATGTTACCTTACGGGCTGCAATAGAGTTCAATGAGGGATTCTTACGCATTGTTCAAGGTGTGGTTGTAGAAACCGATTTAATGCGAAGAACAGATGTTACAGAAAATCAATATTTTTCAATGATTGCTGGAAAAACTGCTGCTCTCTTTGAAAAAGCAGCTAGAATAGGAGCTATTTTTGCTGGTGGAACTGAATCTCAAATTTCTGGACTAGGTAAATATGCTTTGGATGCAGGTCTTGCTTTTCAAATTGTTGATGATATTATAGGTACTTTTGGGGATTCGAGAAAAACAGGAAAACCAATAGATAGCGACATAAAAGAAGGTAAGAAAACTCTTCTACTAATAAAAACTATTGAGAATGCAAATGATGATCAACTTAAGGTAATTTCTAAGGTAGTAGGCAATCGTCAAGCTACAGATCAAGAGATTAACGATGTAAGAACAATATTCAAAGAAACAGGTTCGCTTGATTTTGCTAATAAGAAAACAGAAAAACTGTTTAATAATTGTATTTCCTATTTGGAAGTTTTAGAACCAATGATAGAAGAGAAGTTTAAGAAATACCTGATTGAAATAGCTAAGATGGGAATTAATAGAGACAAATAGGTGTGATAATTAAGTGAATCTTCCAACAGCAGAAATTGTATGCTTGGGGAATGAGCTATTGATTGGTGTTACTGTTAACACTAATGCTACTTTTATTGGTGACCAACTTACTAAACTTGGTTATGAAGTAAGGAGAATTACTGCTATACGTGATGATGTTGATTTAGCAGTTGATTACTTCACTGAATTGATTTCAAGAAAACCCAGTTTAACAATTATCACTGGAGGTTTAGGACCAACATACGATGATATTCAGCTTGAAGTCCTATCAAAAGCTACTGGATTGGAATTAAAAGAAAACTATGGAGCTATCCAACAGATTAAGGATTATTATGCAAAAAAGAATCTAAATATAACAAAAGAAAGAAGAAAAATGGGTTTTCTACCAGAAGGATCAGAGGTTTTGAAAAATAATGTTGGCGGAGCACCAGGATGCTATTTTAAACATAGTGACATTGATTTTTATTGTTTGCCAGGTGTTCCAACAGAGATGAAAGATATTTTTACGAATTACATTAGACCAAGTCTTAAAGAGAAAACAAAAACCGAACTTTATGAGGAGAAATTTCAAGTTTTTGATTGTGTAGAAAGTGAACTAGCACCCTTTATTAATGAAATTAAGACTAATTTTCAGAATCTCTATATTAAATCTCATCCAGCCTATAAAGATAAAAAAGGAGTTGTGATACATATTTCAGGTACTGGAGAAAAGGGGAAAGAGGAAGTTGCATACGCAAAGATGAAGCTTCAAGATGCTTTTCTTTCCAACTTATCTTCAATTAGTATTCAAGAATTGAAGGATTGATGAAAAATGGCTCAAAGATCTTATGTAATATTTATGATAGGTACAGCAGGGAGTGGAAAAACAGTACTTACCAGAACTTTATATGATTGGTTTAATGAAAAACATCTGAATGTAGCTACTCTTAATCTTGATGCAGGAGTTAGGAGATTACCTTATAATCCTGATATTGATGTTCGTGATTTGGTTAATATAGATAATCTTACTGAGAAACTGGATCTTGGGCCAAATGGTGCTATGATTGCGAGTATGGATTTAATTGCAACTAAAATCGATGAAATAAAAGCAGAAATTGATTATATCGGCCCAGAATATTTGTTAGTTGATACTCCTGGGCAAATTGAGTTATTTGCGTATAGAAGTAGTGGTCGTATAGTATCTTCTGTTATCGCTGATGAAAGTCAACCTACATCGGTTTTTCTAATAGATCCTTCTTTAGCAATGCGACCTGAAGGTTTCTCAAGTATCTTGCTGCTGAGTGTATCAGTTGCTTTTCAGCTATCTCTTCCACAGATTGTAGCAATATCAAAAGAGGATATCATAGAAAAAGAACAAATGGAAAATTTGGAAAAATGGATAGAATCCCCTGATTCTCTAGTAGCAGATATTCAAAGCGTCGGACAAACTTCCTTGACTCAACAACTTGGTATGAGTATCATGGAGATACTTGAACAATTCAAAACTACAGGTGATTTAATACCTATAAGTGCAAATACAGGACACAACATTGACACATTAATTGGGCAAATGGAAAGAGATTGGGGAGAAAGAGATGACTTTTACGAGTAATAGAAATCTAGAAAACTAATGTATTTACTGTCCAAATCTTCTTTGTCTTCGTTGATATGTTCTCACTGCACGCCACAAATCTATTTTTCGGAACAAAGGCCAATGAACATCAACAAAGTAATATTCAGAGTAAGCAGATTGCCATAAAAGGAATCCAGACAGTCTTTCTTCACCTGAAGTTCTGATAATTAAATCAGGATCTGGAACACCATCAGTGTATAAATGATTGCTTATTAATTCTTCATCTACCTCATCTAAATCGATATGACCACTATTTGCTTTCTTCAAAATTTGTTTTAAAGCATCGACTATCTCGGCTCTTCCGCCATATGCCATACAAATATTCAAACGATAGTTGGAGAATTCTTCTGTTACTTTTTCAGTTTCTTTAATCTCCTTTTGAACTTCTTCAGGCAAGAGGTTTAATCTTCCAAGAATTTTTACTTGGACTTTGTTTTTGATTATTCGCTTATCCTCTCTCAATCTTTGCAAATACATAGTAGCTAGATTCATAATTGTATTAACTTGATCTTTTGGACGAGAGAAATTTTCCGTAGAAAAAACCCAACAGGTTATAACCTTAACACCAAGTTCCCAACACCAACCTAGAACTTCTTCGAGTTTTTTTGCACCTAGTTTGTATCCATCCTTATAACCTAAACCTAGTTTTTCACTTGCTCTTCTATTTCCATCTAGAATAACTCCTATGTGTTTTGGAACAGGTTGATTTTTTATCTCTAAAGAAAGCTTCTTTTCATAGATGCGATATATAAGACCAGGCACTAACCATTGCATTTGAATACCTCAAAGATTTCTAATAGCTTGTTTTTGTATTTTCAATAGAGGTTTTTTGTTTAAGTTTATTAATACTTGTTTTTATGATTTATATAATATTTTTAAGAACGAAGAACCGATGCTATAATCAATTAGTAACTATTCTTTCTCATTTTAAGCTAAAAATGGTAAAATATTTTAAAGAAGTAATACTCTTAGTTCTTTTGAAAGATGTCTGAAAGAGTTATGAAAATACTTAGAAGGCAAACAAAAAGAGTCTTTTGCCTAATTGATGGAACAATATTAGAATCTATTTCTCCTACAAACATTAAGCATCTATTAGAACAGATTAAACAACTAGGGAGTATAAGAAAATCTGTTGTTTTCTTTGATTGTCAGTTGGCCCCTGAAATATATGACCTGTACTTAAGTAGAGGATTTTCTCCAAAAATAGTTCCTTCAGATAAGGATGTTTTCATAACACTTGAAAGTCTTGATATTGCGAATTCACAACAAGCAGATATTATCTGCATTGGTGTAAAAGATGATTCTTTACTCCCTGTTGTTATAAAATTAAGAGAAACAATTGATATCATGCTTATTAGTCCAACAAAAACAACAGCAAAACGCTATTTGCCTTATTCAGATTATTTTATATCGCTTGATGAATTGTAAAAGCAGTACCAGTAGATGTTTTTTCAGTAAATGGTTTTCATCAAAAATCTAAATCATTCCCTTCTCTACAAGCAATCTAAATTCATCTAGTGAGAGATTTTCTCCCTTTTCATATTTCTCGTATGCTTTCTTGGTATTTTCTTTTAGATTTGCTTGTTTTCTTTCTCGTATCTCCGCTCTGACTTTTTGTTTAACTTCCCTCAATTCACCTTTCAATTCACTTTTTTCTGCTACTTTAGATAAGAAATCACGGTGAAAAGTATCAGATTGTTTTTTGAAATTCAAGAAATTTTTATGGAGATCATTTGCTTGCTTTCTCAAGCCATTTATTTGATGATAACTTTGATTCATTAGATTATGATAAATTTGAGATTCTTTTGCTGCATCAATAATCTGAATATGTAATATATTAATCTCCCTTTGTGCTGCTGAAATTTCCCTCCACATTTGTGTTTGTTGAGAAGTTATGTGAATTTCTTCCGCTATTTTATTTAATTGTTCTGAAAGCTTTTCAAGAAGTTGTATCATTTCTTTTTCTTTTTCTGGGGTTAAAACACTTGTTTGCAAGTCCCATTCTATTTTGTTAATTTTCTCGTTAAGACCTCGCATACTTCTTCGTTTTCTTCTGATATTGTCCTTGTTTAATGCCTGATCTTTTTCCACTACTTCCTCTAGAACCTTTTTATTTTCCATAACTTTTTCTTGCAGTTCTTTTCGTTTTTGTTTTAATTGCTTCACTTGAGAGTTTAAATCATCTCTTTTAGAAGTATATTCTTTAGTTCTTGCTAGACCTTCGTTAATTTGTTGATTAAATTCGTTTCGCTTGGTTAATGCTTCTTTTGTTAACTGGTTGTGTCCATCTCTTTTTTTCTTTAAAAAACTAATTTCTTCTTCCAGTTTTCCTAGTCTAACGACTAAATCTTCGTTTTTTCTATGTCCTTCACTAGTAACTTCCATACAGTAGCACAAGTTTTGGAAAAGTAATGGATTTTAAAGATTTTTCGTATTAAGCGAACAAAAAATAATAATAGGATAGCTAGAATTTGTAAAATTAAAATAAAACAATTAAAGGAAGTTTTCGTTAACTAAGTTGCCTTTCGACTTCTTGCCCTGCTCTTGCCATATCCAGAAAAACTAGACCTAGTTTTGCTTCTTTCCTCGCAGAAACCGTTAGTACAGCATTTTGTCCAGCCGCAATAGTAATAATATAACCATAAGCTCCTTCAATGAAGATTTTCTCTAACTCTCCCCTTTGCATTTCTTGAGCTACTCTCTCTCCTAATGAAAGCATCGCTGCAGTCATCGCTGCTAATCTTGCTTCTTCGATTTCTTGAGGTAGAACAGATGCTATTGGTAATCCTTCAATTGAAACAATCGCTGCACTTTCTATCTCTGGTACTTTTATCTTTAAATCACTTAATGTGGTCTTTAATTCCGCTGTTTTATTTTCAAAAGTTATGCCAAATGCCATGAGGATAACCCGCATAGTTGAATGCTGAATTTTACTTATAAATCCAGCTATTACTGGTACATTTGTCTCAACATCGCTTTTAAATTTATTTGGTTGGGCAAAATAGAAGAATGTAGTTATATCTCCAATTTTTCATTTAACTGATTTTTTACATAATCTCTAAGTTCAAGTTCAGTAGGAATCGCCTTAAGAATTTTACCTCTACCCATTACTTGATCAATCATTTTATCCATGGATTTTCCACAAGAAGGGCATTTAATGGTTGATTTATGAAATTCTTCACAAAGATAAGTTTGACATTGATCACAAAAACCAACTTGTTTTTTGCCAGCGAATTTTCCTCTTTTTGCAATGGATTTTCCTTTAATTTCAACAATATCAAATGCAAAATCTATTGTTGGACTGTTTGAAACAAAGGTTCCGACACCAAAACCATCTGCAAAGTTTCGATACTTTTTAACAGTATCTTCTGTTAAGCCACCACTCAGAAAAATCTTAATATCTTCTCTTCCTCTTAATTTTAGTTCCCACTTTATCTCTTGAACAATGTCTTCAAAACTTCCTCTTCTTGAACTAGGTGTATCCAATCGAACTCCAGAGAGTTTATCCCCTAAAACTTCAAGTGCTTGAAGAACCTCAACTCTTTCATCATTAAATGTATCAACAAGTGCAACTCTTGAGACACTGCTATCAACGTGTTTATCAAAGGATTGAAGTGCTTGTGCTATCCCTCCTTCGATCATAATTAGCGTGTGTGGGATTGTTCCTGTTGCAGGAATACCTAGTTTATCCGCACTTAATACGCAAGATATACCATCAAATCCTGCAATATAACAAGCTCTATCAATAGTAGGTGCTATTTCTGGAGGCATTCTTCTAATGCCAAAAGAGAGCAAGGTTTTATCTTGAGCCGCTATCCTTAGTCGTGTAGCTGCTGTACCTACTCCAGATTGGAAGCATAAATAACCAAGCATTGGTGTTTCATATATAGAGAAATCACCATACTTGCCTTCAACTATTAAGAAAGGTATCCGTACACCATTGATGTCATTGTTAGGAAGAATGGTTCCTTCCTTTATCGAATAAACATTCACATCCAAGTTTGCTTTTGAGAATAAATTTAACACATCGTACAAACCCAAGAATAGAAACTGTTTTCCTTCCCTAGGTATCCCTCCTGTGGTTACTTCAGCCCAAACTTTTGTATCACTCAGATTATCTTTGTCTAAACATTCTTTTGTTCGGACAAAATAAACATCAGTAGTTTTTCCCTCAGCAATTTCCTCTTCAGTAGCTATCCACTTTTTTATATGTCCCATATTTAAAACATCTATAACTCGAAATTTAAGATTTGTTCTATTGAAAAAATTCGAATCTTTATAGGTTTAGTTTCAAAACTTTGCCTGTAAATTCCTCAATTCTCTCTTCTACTGATTTTGATAATGATTTTATTTCTTTATCCTTCTCTTCTTTTTCTCTTCTAAGTGAGAGAGTTATACGACTCCTATCAATTTTCAAATTATCTATTTCGTCTTTAAGCTTCTTGATTTTGATATCCAATTGCATATTTTTGAATTTGTCATTAATTGCTTCACTTTGCTGTACCAAAAATT
>JAGLTP010000537.1 GCA_023135215.1 Candidatus Heimdallarchaeota archaeon | reverse complement strand
GTCTCTTTTTTTGGCCATATATTGGTTATCTGACACACACCAAAAATATGAGAACAAATCCCTCGGTGTTTAAAGAAAGGACAAGAGCATTCATACAATCCGTAATTGTATCTTACCCAGTATTTACCATACTTTGTTGAGGAAACCATGTATTTGAAAGAATCCCACTCATCCGATTCATTCTTTATCCCTTCCATAAATTGAATCTTTTTTGAACTTCTCACATATTTATGACTAATTTTGAATTTATTTCCAACCAATCTATCTTTTTTAATCCAATCTAGAATCCATTCTGGAATCATTTTTTACTTATGGTAATCTTATTCTTCTAATATAAATGCTTGTTCTGAAATAAGTTTAAAAATAACTAGTTTAGCTGAAGTATCATTAGAACGGATAGAATAAAGTGATTAAATGGCTATAAAATTTCTTACTAGAGAATGGATTGAAGCTTATATGGTAGTACTAAACACTTCTGCTGATTACAAGGAAGCTGCAAAAACTTGGGAAGGCGATTTTCTTTTTGTAGTAGAACCTGATGAAAAATCAGATGAGAGAATCATTTTTTATCTAGACTTATGGCATGGTGACTGTAGAAGTGTAGAGTTCTTTAAGGAAGGGGATGATCTTCCAAAAACTGAATATCAGTATATTGGCAAGTACTCAAATTGGCTGAAAGTAATAAATGGTGATCTAGATCCAATTAAAGGAATACTTACACGTCAGTTTAAGCTAGTTGGAGACAAAGCAAAGGTTATGCGAGCCACAAAAGCAGCAAAAGAGCTAGTCAATTCTGCACAGAAAATTGATACAGAATTTCTATAAAGAGATAGATAGATTCAGAGGAAGATATTCATGTGGTTTTACATTGCTCCAAGAAAAATAGTTTATGGAGAAGGTTCAATATCAGAATTAGATGAGATTCAAGGGAAAAGCGTTCTTATTGTCACAGATGGAGCTCTTGTAGAGCTAGGTATTGTTCAGAAAGTTGTTGAAAGATTGGAAAAGAGAGAAATCAAAGTAACTATTTTCGATAAAGTATCTTTTGAACCAACTATTCCATTAGCAAAAGAAGGACTGGAATATGCAACAAAGGAAGAAGTCGATTGGATAATAGCAGTAGGTGGAGGATCAGTAATTGATTGTGCTAAAGCCATTTGGGTTCTTTATGAAAATCCAGATATGAAAATAGCCAGTATCTTTCCTGAAGATCCTTTAACTCTAAGGCAGAGAGCCAAGATGATAGCGATACCTACAACTAGTGGAACAGGTTCAGAAGCTAACTGGGCAATAGTTATTACAGATCCTGAAACGAAACAAAAACTGAGTTTAGCACATAGAGAGCTTGTTCCGGACATTGCAATTGTAGACCCTATTTTAACAATAAAACTTCCTGCAGACATTACAGCTGCCGTAGGAATAGATGTTCTAGCTCACGCAATAGAAGCGTATACTGTTGAATGGAAAAATGTCTTTTCGGATGCAATGGCATTACAAGCAATTAAAATGGTTTTTGAACATTTACCTAATGCAGTTTCAAACTTAGATAATTTAGAATACAGAGAACAAATGCACAATGCTGCAACTATTGCAGGTATAGCGATTGGGAATAGTCAGATTGGAGGAGCACACGCGTTAGCTCATTCAGTAGGAGCGATTTTTAAATTACCACACAGTGAGATGGTTTCCGTAACATTACTTCCTATGATGAAATATTGTTTAGAAGACGAGAAAACAACAAAATTATACTCTGAGATTGCTAGTTTAATCGGTATAGCATTTGATACTCCAGAAGAAGGTGCTGAAAGATTAATAATCAAGATTGAAGAACTAATAAATCAAATTGGTTTGAAAACAAAACTCAGTGAATTCGGAATAAGCAAAAAACAGCTTGAGGAGAATCTAGGCACATTAGTTGATTTTGCTTTGAATGATACTGGATCCTTGGTCAATCCGCGAGAACTAAATCAAGAAGAAATCAGAAGACTCTTTCTTGATATGCTAGGTGAAGAGAAAGGAGGTTATAGAGGAAAGATACTTCATGTTAACTTAACTTCAGGTGTGGTTAAGAAAGAAGTACTTGATATGAAAGCAGCAAAAAGATTTGTTGGAGGAAGTGGTTTAGCTGCATATTATTATTTTAAATTTCTAAACAAGAAAAATGTGGATGCCTTATCACCTGAAAATATACTAATTTTTATGACTGGGCCATTAACAGGTTTACCAACATCTTGTTCAGGAAGATTTACAATTTGCTCGAAATCTCCTCTAACTGGTTATTGGGGAGAAGCGAATTCTGGTGGTCATTTTGGTCCAGAATTAAAATTTGCTGGATATGATGGAATTATCATTGAAGGAGCGGCAGAAAAACCAGTGTATCTTCACATAGATGATGATAAAATTGAAATAAGAGATGCTACTAAATATTGGGGTTTAGGAACATCTAAAACACAAGAATCATTGTTCGAAGATTTGAATGATGACACATACAAAATTGCTTGTATTGGACAAGCGGGTGAGAATCTTGTTAAATTTGCATCAATAATGAATGATGGAGGTAGAGCAGCTGGAAGAACAGGTTTAGGAGCTATTATGGGTTCAAAGAAACTGAAAGCTGTTACAGTAAAGGGTACAGACCATTATTTCAAGTTACCTGAAAAATTTAAAGATAGATCAATAGAAGCTTATGATGATATTAAAGACGATTTCATGGTTGGAGTAACACGAGATTTAGGTACTGCAGGTTACGTAGACCTAGCTATAGAAATGTATGGGGATATGCCAATTAGAAACTGGTCAGAATCCAGTTTTGAAGGAGCATATGACATCTCTGGAGCAAGTATGGCTGAAACAATTCTAGTAGGTAGAAAAGGATGTTTTAGGTGCCCAATAGAATGTGGTAGAATCATAGAAATTCCAGAAGGAAAATACAAGCTAGGAAGAACAAAAGGTCCTGAATATGAAACAATTGCAGCTTTTGGTACAAACCTCAAGATTGGAGATTTAGAAGCTATATCTTTTGCGAATAAAATAGCAAATGATTATGGTATGGATTCAATTTCAGCAGGTACAACTATTGGAGTTTTGTTTGATTTAGTTTCAAAGGGAGTAATTGATCATACAATCATAACTGATGACATAAAGTATGAATTTGGGAACCCAGATACTTTAATGAGACTATTGGATATGATCGCATATCGTGAAGGAATTGGAAACTTCCTAGCAGAAGGGAGCAAAAGATTAGCTGAAAGCTTTCTGCAAGTCGAATTAGCACCTCAGATAGCAGGTTTAGAAGTTCCTTTTCATGATCCAAGAGCTTTCAGTGGAATGGCTATTCAATATTTAACTAGTCCTAGAGGAGCATGTCATAGTAATGGAGATGCGTATTTAGTTCAACAAGGAGTTGTATTTCCTGAATTGGAAATTGATAATCTACCTGAAGATAGGTTTGAAAGTAAAGGAATAGCTAAACAGATGGCAAGACTTCAAAGCTATAGACAGCTCTATAATGCAATGACAATATGTTTATTCTATAATCCTCCAGTTCCAATGGTTTCTGACTTATTAAGTATGGCAATGAATGAAAATTTTACTGCTGAGGATTTGATTATCTTTGGAGACAGGATTTTTGCACTGAAAAGAATTCTGAATTTAAGATTGGGATGGAAACCAGAATTACAGAAAATACCAAAAGTAATGCTGCAGAAACTAGATGGACCTACAGAAGGAAATATTCCAGATGTCCAAACTCAATTAAAAGAATGGTATGAATACAGGAATTATAATCCTGCAACTGGATGTCCTACTAAAGAAGAATTAGAAAGATTAGAGATAACAGATTTAATCAAGTGCGAAGATTTGTTATTCAAAAACATCTAAATGTGACTAAATCACAAATATTTTGGGAAATATGGCAGATGATACTCAGCTCAAAATGGAATTATTTTCAGCTCTTTCTCATCCAATAAGACGTCAAATATTGGAATTAATTGCGAAAGAGGCTTATCAGAAATATGAGATTACTACAGAAATCGATGATACAATTCAAGTGTTTTCAAGCTGTTGAAATCTGATTACCTTATCCTACTTCAATTCTTCTTTTTTTTACAATAAACATTTAAAATTCCATGTGAGTGTCCATTTTTTTCAGGAAATTCTTCCCAAATGTGTCGCGATTCTTTTTCAATAATAAATCCAGTGTCCCTTAAATGTTCTTCAAGATTTTGTATCCAGAATAAAGATCGTGAGCATTTTTCACCTACAGGTTTTCTCGTAATAGGGGAAGAAAGAACTAAACAGCTATTTGTTGAGAGCATAGAATTAATAGCTTGGAGAGAGATCTTAACTGCTTGATTGTTCAGTTTTTTCATCAACTTAAAGAAATCGTCATATTTGTGCATAAATTTCTGACAATATTGAGTAAAAAGAGGCATAAAATAATAATCCATTAAACCCATATGAAGAACAAAATCATATGTTCTGCCTCTATACTCTTTGTATGTAAATTCAGAACATTCAAGCTTATGAAATAATTCTTCTTCATTTAATCTTCTATTATCATATTCTTGAAAACCTGCTACAATTGAATCAACGAATCCTAGAGTTATATCAAAAATTTTCAAATGAACTTTTCCATAACCAAATGTTGATTTTAGATGTTCTTTTGCCTTGAGCATACCTTCCTCATAAATATCTAATAAAGTAATTTCATCAATTTTGTTTAAGATATCTAAATCTAATTCTGGTATCTTACTTGTAACACCTATGAAACCTAGTGTCTTTATCCCGTCGGGTATACAAGATTTCAGGAATCGTCTAACGCTTTGGTAATGATAATCCCACTGTGGTTTGTACTTCTGATAGGTTTTTTCGTAATTATCCATCCATTCTTTATTTATCTCTTCGAACATCTCTGATAATTGAATTCTATGCACAAATAAATTTTTATTGTATATTTACTAATTCAGATGATTAATCATGAACATTTACATTGTGAGACATGGAGAAACAGCTTTCAACGTTGGAGAACCTAGGATTAGAGGGAGAAGGGATGTTCCTTTATCTGAACTTGGGATAGAAAATGCAATAAAAACTGGAATTGAACTCTCTTCAATACCCATTGAGAAGATATATTATAGTAAACTATCTAGAGCGAAAGACACTGCTGCAAAAATCAAAGATCATCAACCTTCTGCTGAATTTATAGAGGAACCATTTTTACTAGATATTTCTTTTGGGGATTGGGAAGGCAAAACAGCTGACGAAGCATTCTCTCCAGAAGTGAAAAAGAAATGGTTTTCAAATCCTCATGATGTTCTGATACCTAATGGAGAAACCTTCTACCAAGTCTTAGATAGATTGCATCGTCTTTTTCAAAGGTTAAGAACTCAAGAAGAGGAGAAGGTTGTATTAGTTTCCCACGGTGCAGCTATCAATCTTATTTTCGTTTATTTGACTGGAACACATCCATCTCACTACTGGAATTTCTATGTCGATACATGTTCTATTTCACACGTAAAGTTAAGTAGAGAAGGGAGAGTTTCAATAGTCAGTTTTAATAGTATTACTCACAAAAAAGGAACATCTGATTAAAAAAATAAAAAAAGAGAGTGGAATTACAACTCTTCTGCAGTTACACTACCGGTGTCTGTATCTAAAGTAAAACTGTATTTGTTTGATGCAGTCAGGTATCCTGGAGATTCATAGAAATCATCTTCTCCAAGAAGATCAACTGTCCCAGTAGATGTTGAACCGTCAAACCTATATCCAATTGTATTGTTAAAGTAGAAACTAACAGTTATACTGCCTGTATTAGTCATCACATCAAATACGTTCTCCACATCATATGGGAATACCATAATCTGCGTAATGAACATGTTAATTGAACCGGTGTTAGTCTCAATAAACCAAGAGATATCATCAGTGACAATCAAATTAGTATAAGAGAAGGTGATACCACCGGTATCAGTGGTTAGGGTAACCTCTGTTGTATTTAATGTAGTTCCTTCACCTAAGTCAGCGCTAATTCTACCTGTGTCTGATTCTAAATATAAATTCTGAATTGTTGCGTCACCGGTTCCACTCATATCTAGAGTCACTCTTCCAGTATTAGATGTGAGATAAATATCGTTAAAGTTGAGATTATCTACTCCATTAGTGGTTAATGAAACAGAACCTGTATCCGCATCTACATAATAATCCACAACAGCAGAAGGATGTAATTTTACCAGAATGTTGTAGGTAAATGCTTTCTTATTCCAGAAGAAGAAACTATATTCTCCAGAAGTAAAATTGATAATTAACTTCGTCGGTTCTATTATCATCCCGAAATTCTGAGCTTCATCAATATTAGAGCCAGGTCTTCCCTTAACATTTATTGTTGCTTCAAATAGTTTTGTCATGCTATTATCGTATTCTATATCTACACTTCCTACACTATTATCGATACTTAGGTCAATATTAGTTATAGCTAATGAGTCAACATCAAATTC
>JAGLTP010000536.1 GCA_023135215.1 Candidatus Heimdallarchaeota archaeon | reverse complement strand
TTATCTGCATACAAACACTAAATATTTATGTTGGAATTAAGTAAAAAAAAGTAGAAGAGGAGATACAAACGGCAAAGGCATTATTAACTAGTATTGCAGAACACGTTGAATCAATATATGGTTTCTTTCTTGGTAATAAGGAGGGAATGATATACAAGGAAAGAATATTCAACGATGAATTATGCCATGAGCAAATTCTTGCAAATATAGTTAAAGCTATTTGTTCATTTGCTAACGAGACGCAGATTTCTGATAATGGAACAATTGAACTATCAAAATCAAAGATTTCTTTTGTAAAAATCCAAGACATAACATATGTTCTTGTTCATGGGTTAAAAGAAAAACAGATCGCTGACAAACTGATAGGAGACATATCAAGCATTTTTGAAGAGAAATCAAGAGCAAAATTTCATAGTGAGGATCCTAGACAAGTTTTTGCAGGAGCTTCTGCGGTATTCGCTGAAATAGTTGAGGAGTTGTTTAAGGTAGTAATAGAACATTATGATCGTTTGAAAGCTGAAAGAGACAGTATGCCAACGCCCATTTCAGAAGTACTTGTAGATATGGAACTCATTGATATGCCGATGCAATATGATGAAATTGCATTAGTAGCAAAAACAATGAAAAAAAAGGAAAAAACAGATAAAAAGGATGCAGAGGTAAAGGGAGAAGTATCGCAAGAACAAAAACTAAGTGCTGTGACTTTCAATATTCTGAATTCAATGGAAGGTATTGAGCATTTAGTCTTTGTTGAACATAAGGAAAATAATACAATACTTAGATTTCAAAACGGCAAGTTAAGCGAAAAAATAGTTAACAAAACCCTGGGTATTTGTCAGAAATTTCTAGAAGAGATCCTAAAAATTATGAAAGACGAAGATTCAGAAAATGCAATCGAAGTTTCAGAAAAATATCAAATCATCTTTGTTCCGTTAAACGAAGATAATTTCATGTATGCTGTCGCAACAAAAGTAGCAGATCCTGTCTTGCTCCAACCTATTTTTGAAAGAATAGCTAACAGAATAAAGAACGTTGTTCTGGAATATGAAGAAAGTAAGTAGAAACTACGTTTATCATTCTAAGTAAGGAACATACACATAATCTGAGATATTAATTTTCTCTGATATTAGAAAGCTTTTCCATTCTTCTTTGCAACTACATCCCTCTTCATCTTCAAGCTCATCAAGGTTCTGAGTTATCGTAAATTTCTTAATCTTACGAATAATCACTTCATCACATTCCCCGCAATTATGTGCCCCCCTTTCTTTTCCTCCCGCTACAATATCACAAATAATTCGTATCTTTGGATATTTTTGCTTAATTTCCTTACAAATTGTTAGCAATGACCACAACCATGGAGAACGATATAATTTCTGTTCATAAACCTCAGATAGAAGGGTACCTCTATGAATACTCATTGCATTTATCGATACAGTATCTATACCTATACTTACAACTTTGGAAACGCTTTGAAGTATATCTTTAATTGAATCATATTCTGAAACAAAAGGTGGTTTGAAAAGAAGATACGTTTTTACCTTGGCACCCGAACTCAAAACTCTTTTTACACTTTTTTCAAAATCCTCCCAAAAGAATCCTTTGTTAATTGAGTTCTTCAGGATTCCATTATTGGCACTTTCTAAACCAATTGCAATCTCGATTTTGCTTATTTCGATATGTTTAGCCAGATTCTGTAAGATTTTATCAGTTATGTATTCAGGTCTAGATTCAAGAACAACTTCTTCAATTTGCTCAAACTTCGCTATTTCTTGAATTATGCTTGCTTGAATTTCTATTGGTAATTCTTTCTCATCTAAGAAACTCCCACTAGTAAAGAGTTTTATCGAATATTTTCCTTCTTCTATTGTTCTGCGTAGCGAATTTTTAATGGATGATACCATCATGTCAAAATCCGATTCTTGTGGATTATCATAGATATAACCACAGATTGAACAACCACCGCTTTTTGCTAGTGCCCAAGAACATCCTTTTGTTGGAAGAATGAATACTAATGCCTCACCCTTGCCAGAACGAAGTCGATGATCTTCTTTCCAATGTGTGACCTTTCTAGAATGCCTGCGTGTTGGTAGAGTAGATTCTCGAATTTTCAGAATTTCTTCTGCTAAGGATTTATTGATTTTCATATTTTCACCTTATACTTCTTCCTTACTCCCGCTAAAATTCCAGAAGTCATTTTATTCATATCTTCTCCTGAAACAACTGCTGTTCCTGTAGCAATTACTTGATTATTGAATACTACGAGGATATCGTCATTAGGGTGAATACGTTTGTCTGCTTTTAGACAACCTGGAGCATAGATGTTGCTTCCAGATACACGTTCATCTCCAAATTCCAGATTAGTGTAAGAAAGATCAACAATTTCCTGTGCACTTTGAGGTTGAATTGTAAGAAATCCGTCTTTAGAACGAATGTTAGCAATATGTTCTTTATTCCTGAAGATTTGCCTGTCGCGAGGATATTTTCCTTTTATTTTGATGGTACCATTAAACAGTGTTTTTCCTACACCGTTTCCATATTGATAATCAGCAACAGCTCGAAGCTGTTTTAATACAGTTGGAATCCCCTGTATTTGGGTATTCTGGGAATCTGAAACAATCTCCTTGAGAGTTGAAGTTAGTTTTGATAGGGATTCATTACTTGTTGGAGAAGATTCTTGTGACGTGGAGATTATTCGAGAAGAAATCTTGTTTTTTATGTTTTCTACTATATCATTATATCCTTCCCCATGAGTATGATTTATGATCACAATTTCACTGCTATATTTTGATAAAATTTCAAGCAATAAAGAAGTTGTAACCTCAATTTCTTCATTATTCCATTGCCCAGCTACTGGGATATCATATGATTTAGCAGGATAGATATTTTCAAGTTCACGAGGAACTACTGCTAAAGGAGATGTTATGATTAGTTCGGATATGATTCCTCTAAGCTTTCCAACACCTTCCTTTACCGCTTTTCTAAATAACATATGAGAACGAGAAAACGAGTAGGGTTTTCTTGCTGAACATGGAAGAAGAATAACTATTCTACAATTGGAATCTGGAATAAATCTTTTTTTCACTCTCTCTCTGAATTCTACAATTTCTGGTCGAAAAAGTGATTCCTCCCCTACACATTTTATTGGTGCAGATGAAAGAACAGGGGTGCGAAGTCTGAATGCTGAAGAATAGTTTCTATCAAATTGACGAAGAGCTGCTGCGAATGTTATTGAGTTATGAATATCTTGTTCTACTAAGGATCTGAAAGTTCCTGAGTTGAGTGCAAATCTTATCTCTGCTAAAGTGTTCTTAAGTACCGTTTCATTGTGACCAAAGATGTTTGGTGGTGATGACATACAATCTTTACAGTAGCAAGAGGGATGATTTTGTAAACTGAAAGTTCCTTTTGATGTTAAGAAATACCCTCTTTTTGATGTGAAGTAAGCTATGGAATTATCAAAAAAATCAATGCCTGCATAGACTAGAAATGTGTAGAGTTCTGGTGAAATATGTCCTGGAAGATATATGGCAATATCTGGTGGGAGTTTTGTTCTAATTAATACTAGTGCTTCAGTAAGTTTTCTTTGATTGTTGAAAAGTGAAGGTAGTCCTGTAAGTGCTATTAATGAAACGTCTGTTTTTATCACCTCTTCAACAATAGGGGAATCAATCCAAGATAAAGGCAAAGTAAAAATCTGTTTATGTTGTTCAGGCAGGGAACTGAAAGTTTTAGCATATTCAGTGAAATCCTCTGAAGAAATTTCATTAGACATATATGATGGATAAAACGGTTGATTGGAAAGCGTAAATGACTTAGCCAGTGCTTTTTCTTTCTTCTTTTCAGGAAGAATCCATTCTAGAAAATATTCGTTAGTTTCTATGTTTGAATATGAAGGTGGAAATGGAAAATTAAAAAATGCTGAATATCCCTCAATGGATTTAAGCTGTTCTATTGAAATAAGTCCCGGTGAAAGAGGATAGTGTGTTCGAGTCTCCGCTAAAATTCGTGCAAAACCTTGCTGTGAAAATGGTTGAAAGGATCTCAATATAACACCGGGGGAGTTTCTTTTCTTGAAAAAAAGGTCGGCACAATAAAAAGAATCTGTTCTTTTAGAAAAAAGAGTGGCGGGTCATGCCGGATTTGAACCGGCGACCGTCAGGTTAAAAGCCTGCTGCTCTACCTGGCTGAGCCAATAACCCATCACGTTTCCTCTCATCATACTCGTTTAATAAAACTTTCGTTTTTCATCAATTTATTGGAAAAGACGAGACAATAACTGTGGTCATACCCATACCCATAGAAACCATCTGCTTTTTCAATATTGTTGCTGGTCCAGTTCACGATTATTTCTCCTTCAAAATGGAGTATTTTAGAAATTTCTTTTCCAATATCCCATGCAAGTGTAGTTACTGAACCATCTTTTTTTAGATTCGAAACCTCAATCACAATTTTTGAATCATGTTTCATTTTCTTTTTAACTTTAGAATAGATTGTTCTTGTATCCTCCAAATATTGCTCATAGGTACCCTCTGTAGTGTAAGCTGCATATGGATTTTCAGTTTCGTCTTCATTCATATAGATTGGAGATGCTATACAAAAATCGCATTTAGGGATATTATATTCCAATAATTTCAAGGCATCTCCATGAATGATATTATCCTTATTTTGCAAGTTCTCTTTAATGTAAATATATCTGGCTTCTGAATACTCAACTCCAAATGGAATACGTCCCATTTCTTCAGCTACAAAAAGAGTAGTTCCAAGACCCGCGAAAATATCCAGCACAATATCTCCCTTTTTAGTGTATTTTTCTAAAAAGTATTCTACCAAACTTTCAGCGAAACGATTGTCATTATCTTTAAACTCCTCAGGAATTTCACTTCTAAGCACGTTAGATAAGGTAATATACGTCCTCATAAAATCAACTACTATTCAAAATAGGGTTATCTTCATGTATTTTTTTAGATGAAATTGATCATTTTTGCTCTAGTTAGAATTACTCTTCTTCGAGTACTTGGTGAATTCATTAGATGCCAAACTGTATACTGTTCCTCATACGGATAAGTTGCTGAAATAGCATCTACTGGTACTATGCTCCCAAATTTCCTTGTTGCAGCTCCAGTAGCTGTATGCAAAACAGCTCCATTAGCCGATGTCCCAACTATGATTACAGTTTTAATTCCTTTATCTTGAAGAATATTCTCTAACTCTGAATTGTGAAATTTGTCTACTCCAGCTTTTACAATGGTTTCATCTCTCTTTGGGAGTACTTCTCTTCTAATGTCAGCTTTACTCGCTGCACTAGTTAAACTGAAAATAACTAGCATTCCACTCTTTCGTGACTTTTCAATTAGCATCTGTACATTATGAAGTGTTCTAACGCATCTAGGTCTTCTATCTTCATTGCAGTTTTGATTTTGAATATCTAGAATCAAGAGTGCAGATTCTCTTAATTTTAGCTTAACTTCTTCCAATTCAGGAGCGGTGGGAACTTTTACTCTTTCCCACTCTTCAATTATTGTTTGCTCTTCCACCATAATCTCAAATCAACTCCACAATATAAATTTGTATCTGAATAAAAGCGTCTGTTACTCATTTTTTATGTCTTATTGAAAAGCTTAAGTATCCAAACCTATTGTGTTAGTTGGTTCTAAAAAGGTGGAGTAAATGGATAATATATACAATCTCTCAAGCCGAGAACTTGGTCTTCTCATTTACTTAGCTCAGAATAGGGCGATTGACAAGGAAATCGAAGTAACAACAACACAAATCGCGGAATTCTTCTCTATCTCCCAACAAACAGCATCGCGGTGTTT
>JAGLTP010000535.1 GCA_023135215.1 Candidatus Heimdallarchaeota archaeon | reverse complement strand
ATATATTATGTTCTGAAAAGATTAGAAGAAGAGGATTATGTCCGAAGTAGAAAAAGACTTGTTAGAGGACGTAGTAGAGTAATTTATTCAATAACTAGAACGGGTAGAAGAGTATTGAAAGAAAAAATCAATGCATTATTATCTGAAAACTCTAAACAAATTTCACCATTCGAGTTAGGAATAGCATATATGCATTTACTTGATCCCAAAGATGCAATTGAATGTCTTGAAAAATACTTATTTTCCTGTCAAAGACGTTTGGACATATTAAAGGATTCTCTAAAGAAATCTAAAGATGAACTAATAAATTATAGAAAACTTGCACTACTTGAGCGTCCTTTAGAGTTAATAGATGCTGAAATGAATTGGGTTAAAAGTTTCATTGCTAATCTGCAATCTAATAAGGAATTTTTAAAAGGTGAACACTAGCGAATTATAGATTTCAAATTGTATACAGCTTGGAGATAAATCGAATGATTTTACCTAGAATCCCACTAAAATACTTCCCCTGCAAGATTTCGCTAGTAAGTTGTTGAGTACCTATAGAGTAAGTAGGATAAACGTGAATTGCATTTGCGAGTCCAGCTAAGGAGATTTTATTATGCAAAGCTAGAATCCACTCATGAATCATCTCTCCTGCATTCGGTGATACGATTGTCGCTCCTACTATTTTTCTTCTAGCTGTTGAATAGACTTTCAGAAATCCTGAAGTAGATGAATCTGTTCTTGCTCTATCTACTTTATTCAAAGGAAAAACTGCTTCTTTGTATTTCCCATCTTTCAAACCATTAAACAGATCTGGGATTCCTACAAAAGCAACTTCTGGATCTGTGAAAGTTGTCCATGGAACATAATTCAGTATCCCTCTACTCTTGAAAGGCAATAGAGCGTTTCTTGCAGCAATATATCCTTGGTATCCTGCAATATGGGTAAACTGATATTGGCTGGAACAATCCCCTGCAGCAAAAATGTTCTTTTGAGTGGTTCTAAGTTTCGTATCCACTTTAATGAAACCTTTTTCTGTTTCTACTCCAGCGGCTAGCAAGTTTAAAGATTCTAAATTAGGTTGTCTTCCAACAGCAATAAGAAGATGAGTACCATCTATTTTTTTTCCAGATTTAAGAAAGATTTTAACTCCATTTGACGAAGTTTCTTCAACTTGAATGATTGGCTCTCCAAGATGTATCTCAACCCCTTCTTCTCTTAAAATCTCGAATAGAATCTCACTAGCTCCAGGATCATCGTTAGGAAGGATTCTGTCTTGCATATCGACCAGAGTTACTTTTGAGCCTAATCGAACAAAAGCTTGACTTAGTTCACATCCAATTGGACCTCCTCCCATAACAATTAGGTGCTTTGGAAGCTCCTCTAAATCAAAAATATTGTTTGATGTTAAGAATGGTACTTTATCAAGACCTTCAATGAATTCAGAAGGGATAAAAGGCTGTGCTCCCGTTGCAATAATGAATTTCTTAGATTTGAAAATCTTACCATTAATTCTAATTTCTTTTGGGGAAATGAATTGAGCTTCACCAATGATGGTTTCAATACCTTTAGCTTTCAAAGCTTTGGGAGATTCTTCTTCGTAAATGTCTTTTACTATCTTGTCAGTATAAGCCTTAATAGAATCAAAGCTAACCTCAAGTTTCCCTTTTACAAAACCAAGATCCTTTGCTTTCTGAGCTTTTCTAATAAGCGATGAACTATACAATATTGATTTACTGGGCACACATCCAGTCCAAGTGCAATCTCCACCAATTCGTTCTGCTTCAACTAACAACATTTTAGTACCGAAATTTTTAGCTATTTCTGAAGCCATTAAACCCGCTGATCCTCCTCCGATAATGATTAAATCATAAGAATCTGTCATAAAATCTCTCAAATAAAAATATGAGAAGAAGATTATAACTATTAGTAAATATCAAAATTAATTCCAAAACAAACTGTGATTTTTACATTAGAGCTTCAAAAAACTCAAAACATTTAATTGTAAGCAGTTTATTCAATCATTATTATGTCAGATAAATGGAAATTTATTGTCAATCCCAATGCAGGATCTAGTCTCTGCTCCAAAAGATGGGTAAAAGCTGAACCTGTGATAAAAAAGAGCGGCATTGATTATGATGTTATTTTTACTGAGAAAAGAGCTCAAGGACAAGAACTAACTAAACAAGCAATTAATGACGGATTCAACAGAATTATTGTTGCTAGTGGAGATGGAGTTGTTAATGAAGCAATAAATGGTATTATGTCATTCCCTGAACAGAAAAGGAAGAGTGTTGCGTTTGGAGTGCTTCCCTTTGGTACAGGAAACGACTTGTGCACATACATGGGAATCCCTTGGGATCCGGAAAATGCTGCAAAAACTCTAATAGAAAAGACAGCTGTTTCACCTTCTTCAATAGGCAAAATAAAATATCATGATACAAAGTTTGAAGTGTTCTTTGGAAATATGTTTGACTTTGGGATATCCTCATTAGTAAATCTGGGGAATCTGAATGGAGAAATGAGTTGGATAAAAGGTCCATCTAAATACACATTTCTGGCATTGAAGAAATTGGTTACAGTAAAGCAGAGAAAAGGGGAAATCCGATTGGATGACGGTGAGTGGATGGATTTCAAACTAATGCTTGTTGCTATAGGAATAGGTAAAGCAGTAGGAGGAGGTATGCTAGCTTGTGTTAACGCACATCCTCAGAATGATTTCTTTGATGTAATGATTTCGAAAGATATGACTAAATTCCAAACACTCTTGGGTATTCAAAAGATATTCAAAGGAGAACATTTGAATCTCAAAGGAGTACAGTATAAATATGCAAAGAAAGTTGAAGTTAAACTGGAAAGTCCAATTGGGATGGAACATGATGGTGAAATCTATGAAGGTGATGTAAGTGCTCATGTTGAAGTAAATATCATGCCAAGAGCTTACAATATTCTGTATAATACTGAACATCCATCAATGTACTGGTTATCTGATGAAGAACTTGATGCAGGAAAGAAACCTGATGGGGTTGCTACAAAAGGCATGACACATTGGGATGGACGAACGTGGATGGAAAAGAACTAGTTTACTTTTTTCTATTTTCTTTTCATTTTATTCTGGCAATAAACAAGTTTATGAAGTATTTTTTAAAATAAATAATGTTAAGATGAAAAACCATAGTAGTGATGAGCAAAATACAACTGATATATCTTTTGATAAATTGAAAGGCTTATACAATGAAACTAGGTTTGGTATAATTACATACTTATCTATTTACAAAGAGCTTACACTGGATGACCTGTCAGATTTACTAGGACGGAGTAAATCAACTATTCATTATCATATTCAAATATTACTGGATTTAGAGATTCTACATGAAACTACAAGAAGTGGTAGCAAAATTCATTATTTCTCTATAAAACCAGAAGGCTTAGCTGGAGGTATCTTTCAAGATATTAGTTTTTTGAAAAATCTGGATGATCGGGAACGTGGTGATTACTTTAGCGATGGAATAAATGCAATAAGAACCTTAGTTGCATCCATAGTTAAATTACTTAGACTGCTGGATAGCAATTTTGAACAACAGAGTAAATCTGTTGATTCTTTAACTTATGAACAACTGGAACTAAAATTATGGGAAAATAGTGACTTTTTCCTTAATATAACCCAATTCCCAAAAGGATTTCTTCTAATTTATCAAGAAGAATTGAACAAATTCAATCAGACTATCAAAAAGAAACTCAAGGATTTCCCGAAATCTTCAGAGGGAAGTGATATTTTTACATACTCACTGATTCTTCCTGTTGGACGATTGTTAAAAGAGCAGTTTTCAAAAAAATAAAAGGAATAACCTACCATTTATTTGTAGTAGCAATTCCTAATAAGTTAAACATTTGAAATATGGAAAATACTCCACATATGAAAAATTCCTGCTATTCTAACACCTCATTTAAAGCTCAAACTTGTAATATTCGGAGAATGTTTCATCAAAGTTACCATTTTCTCTTTGGTTCTCCTTCAGGTAGAATTTTACTTCTAAACTCCTCTCATTACCATCATATAAACTATGCCATAATGTTCGAGAAAATCCGGGTTTGTTTACTATTTCTTCTCGAAAAATGTCAGGTATCCATTCAGCAACTTTAGATGTTGTAACCTCTGAATTAGTTTTTTTTATGAATTCTTTTGAATATTTCTTGTTATTTCCTTTCAAAAATACTTCTAACTGCTTATATCTTTGAAATGAACTAGTTCCTATCTTTACTAGAGAGAACTTTTCAGGAAAAGTTTTTTGTAAAAATCTTACGATTTTTCTCCTAGAAAATTGAGAGAGTGGATGGTTAGTTAGTATTTGATATTTTCCTTTGTTTTCTAACACCTGTGCATTACTTCTATCTGGTGAAAATTCAAAAACAAAAGAATTACCCTCTCTATCAGCAATAAGATAATGACAAGGAATATTGGTAAAATAGTGTTTATTTTGTAATAAGGCTTTTTTCGCTTCTTCAACAGATACACAATTATCCAGCAAATACCTCATACTTTGTAATTCATTAAAACCAACTCCAACATTAGTAATCCTTTGATTCGAGTTTTGTGCCATTGCTATTTCATCGCCATTTACACAAACCATTAATCCTTCTGAGTTTATTCCATCTAAAACTCCAGATAAATGTTCAAATGCTGAAATGTAAAGCGAAGCATAACCTCCATCCTCGGGATATATCTTTAAGATATATGGATCACCCATTATTGGTCTAACATTCTTCATCTCTTCTGGTATTTGTAATCCGAATAATTCAAAATTGGACACCCTCACAAAATCATAATTTCGACTTAATATTCCTGTGTTTGATCTTGTTGAAGTTGGAGGGAAATAAATAGATGAGCATCCAAATTCCTTACTCATATCCAGTTGATTGTATGGAAGTGAAAAGCAATCGTAAAGTGGATTTTCATACTCAATTCCAAACGAATCAGCTACTCCTTTAGCACGTTCAACTATTAGAGGATAATTATGTGTGAAATAATTCATACGTTGTTTAGAAATACTAATATCATCTGATTTTGTCGCTTCATTTGAATTCGAATGATTTTTTATTATCATCTCTGCTAGCTTTTTTCCTATTTCTCTATTTGTTCCTTCAAGATACGCATATCTAACATTCATCAAGTGTTCTTTACTTCTTGTTAACAATTTTTCTGTATATTTCAACTCATACCACCTTCAATATTCATCTATTATTAAATAATCCCAATATTCGAAACAACATCGATTTTTCGAACATATAACATTTTCGAAATTAGACAATATATTCGAATATTGAATTAAAAGTGCCTTAAACTAAAGAAAACGTGAATTAGAAGAGCTCAAATCCAATAAAATAATCTAACAGAAGGAAAAAAACCGATGGTATAGCAACAAAAGGAATAATCCATTGGAATGGAAGAACTTGGATGGAGAAAAACTAAAATTTTCCCTTACCTAGGAGATGAAAAGAGTTATTTTAAAACAAGTTTCATTTTGTATCATGCTTTTTTTCCTCTTAACTGTTTTAATATTAAAAACTCTTTAGACTCTTAACATGAGTGATTATTCCAATTATAAGTTAGGTAAAGTTGATCTTGAAACAGAGAACGCTTATCTAGCTATAATTGATAATTTCACAGATAAGGAAATCTGGGTTCCTAAATCTGTTGTTTGTCCTGATAAAAGAATCAAACAATGGTTTATCAATCAGAAAGATAAGGAACTGAAAGATTTTATAAGAAAGAAGAAACAATCAGCATTGGACAGTTTTTTCTAACTTCATTTACAAATTTATTGAGTATTCATGCATTAACAATACTTCTCTCTTCAGCATTTTCTATTCAACAATAATCTGTTAATTGGGTGACACGTACACCAAGAATTATATCAAAAGAACAAACTTGATTTTTGAAATCATACTCAGAATATATTATTCTATATTCTCTAATTTCATCATTTGAAGATAAACTTATTAGTAAAGAGAAGAAAATCCAGCTAGTATACCCTTGAGTGAAGGAAATGAAAAAGAAATTAAAATTGGGAATTTTCGTAATTGGAATAGTTCTTTGTTTTTTATTAATCAAAACACAAGCAATA
>JAGLTP010000534.1 GCA_023135215.1 Candidatus Heimdallarchaeota archaeon | reverse complement strand
GGACGAGTCGTTTAGTGATGTGTTATCAAAGGTGAAAAAGTACTTAGATAATTTCTAATCGTTAATTCTTATTGATAGTATTCCTCTTTCATCTTTGGTTACTGAGACAGCTTCATTTGGTGCAACGATGGTAAATATCTTGTTTTTAGATCCTTTTCCAAAGAGCTTAGTCCACTTGAAATCGTTTCCTGCATCGAAGGAGAATAACTTAACTCCAAGAAAGTCATCATAATCGATTTTTCCCATTGTTTTCTCTATAAGGTTCAATTCTTCAGAGTGAGTAAGTCCGCTCTCTAAGACTAAGATTGTGTTTCGCATCACTTTTGATAGAATGTAACGAATCTTTTCATCAGGAGCTAAATCGTGAACCTCTGTGAAAGGTATAAAATCTACTCTATACTTCATTTTATCGCCTTACCCTCTTAGCCATCTCGGCTATTTTATCATACAGATCTTCTATTCCATCTCCTAGAAGAGCAGATACTGGGATTACAGTGTAATCTTCGAATGCATCTCTTACGATTCTTACATTTGATTCAGGTAAATCTATTTTATTTGGAACCAGAATGAAAGGTTTCTTTTGATGTTCTAGATTACCTAAAATTGTGAAGTTTACTTGATCAAATGGTGTTCTTGTAGCATCAATGATTACTAATGCAACATCTACATTTTCTAGATACTTTATTGCTTCAATAATTCCTCTAGTTGCTTGTTTAGCTCTTTCCATAGCTTCACTAGCAGATAAGCCGTGCTTTATGAAGTCAGAAGGATTAACAGATGATGCTATTCCTGGCATATCTATTAGAGTCAAATCTAATTTTGTACCACTATTTGCAAAATTCACTTTCTCAAGTTTTTGTATATTTCGTGTTTCGTGAGGTATTTCACTAACTATACCCACTTCTTGATCTGCCCAATCTCTACCGATCTTATTTGCTAAGGTAGTTTTACCCGCATTTACTTCTCCATAGAACCCTAAATTAATTGATTTTGGCTTTGATTTTAGCCACAATCTCCATGACACTTATTTCACCTAAGTCAAGCATAGGAAAGAGCTACCTTAAAACGAAATAATATTGTCATCACACGTGGGTATTACTAGAAACAAATCTGATTTTTGTGTGGAGATAAAAACGCTGCTAAAAAAACATAAAATAATGAAATAAAGGTAAAGAGAGGATTATAAACAAACCATCTCTTTTGGAGTATTAGACAATCTGATTGATCCTTCTTTTGTCACAACACAATCATCTTCTAATCTTACACCAAATTCCCCTTCAAAATATAATCCTGGTTCAACTGTTATTACAGAATTTTCTAGTAATGGTTTTGATGGTCTAGTTGGTGTTCCTCTAAATATTCCATGACCAATATCATGAGTTTCAATACCTATTGGATGACCTGTTGAGTGCATAAAGAGCTTCTCATGATCATATCCGAATTCTTCAAAGATTCCCCTTACTGCTTGTTCCACTTCTTCTCCTAAAACTCCTGCTTTTATTTTTGTATAAGCAGCTTCTTTTGCTTTATCAACTGCTTCATAAGCTCTCAAAACTTCTTCGGGTGGGTTAGAACCAATCCAATAAGTGTGAGTTATATCAGAATTAGCCCAATTATGGGTTGATCCATAGTCAATTAATAAAACTTGATTCTGTTTTATTTTTCCTCCACCTGATTTATGATGAGGTATAGCTGCATTAGGTCCAGAACCTACAATTGCTTCAAATGCAACTCCTCCTCGCTTATTACATTCGAATTCAATTATAGCTGCAAGTTCTTTTTCCATCATTCCAGGTTTTATTTGGGATTCTACAACTTCTACCATTAATTCTTCTGCTAGCCTAGAAGCAATCTTATGATTCTCAATTTCCTTCTTTGTTTTAACTGCACGAATATCAAAAATTATGTCTTTTGCGGAAACATAGTTTGGATTCTGGTTGAAATTTGTGAGAGCTTTAAACGTACCACTTGTAATAATATCATAACTCTGTCTTCGCAGAGCTTCTTCTTCCTCAACAAAATTCAAAGCTATCTTAGAATCTTTTGAAAATCCTTTCATCTCTGATTTCAATAATTCCATCAATTCGTCACCTTTCTTATAGCTCTGAACTTCATAGATCTCATCATCAACCATCATTGCTTCCATTACAGAGGCAATTACTTTTGGTGTACCTTCTTGAGGAACATTCACTAGAGTCGAGCTTGAAAGCCATTTTTCTAATAAATATTTAAGATGAATATCATAAGAATGATGACAAAAAACAATCCAATTGTCAATATCATGTTTCTGTAAAACTTTTTGTATTCTCTCAATTTTCTCTTTCATTCACACCACTGCATCCACTATTTTCTTTAACCAATTTGGAATAGAATCAATCCCCTTTATTTCTCTTAAATCTTTAAATGTGTCTATGTCACGATAGTGTTTTTCATGTTTCAGCAATTTGAACTTAATACCATTTTCTGTAAATATTCTCTGATATTCTACAGCTGAGTTATAACCAAAAACAAATTCAAAAGGTTCTTTCGAGCTAAAGCATAATAGACTCGTACCATTATCGGGAGAAGGTGCAACAATAACTTCCATACTTGTTTTGTGAAGATTTACTATTCTCTCCAAATCCTCTTTTCTTACCAAAGGCAAATCAGCCATAACAATAAGAATAATATCTTCTTTTAGTGAACTTATAGCAAATTTGATGGAATCATTCAACATTTCACCCTGATCCTTCAAAACTGTAAAATCACCAATAAACTTGACTGATTCATTCTTAGTCAGCAAATAAGTATTATATTCTTCACTCAGTGATGTACTAGCAATTATAATTTGCTGTGTCATTTGATAAAGCAATTCATCAACAACCTTGCTTGTAATGTTTTTACGGAGTCTGCTTTTGTCCAAACTAGTTCCACGATATGGAATTAAGACTCCAATTTTCATACCACATTTCCTCTTTGTAAGATATATTTAGCAAGATTCTTAGCCACATTTATATCTTTGAAAATTATATCCTGTGCTTCGACTATTAATCCAGTTTGTTGCTCAATTTCACTGATTTTTCCTTTATCCTGATTATCCACTATAAAACAAGAACAGAGATTTTTATACATTTGAGCTACTCCCAAAGCGGTAGATTCCCGATCTTCTGCTTTCATTAATTCAGCTGTAGGACCACTAAGCGGACTTCCTCCTACAACAGGACTTATTGCTATACATTTTTCTTTATTCTTCTGAAACCAGCTTCGTATTTGATCTATCTCTACTATTGGCCCGATACTCGTTATAGGATTACTAGGGCCAATGATTACTATCTCTGATTCATCTAGTGTTTCCAAAACTCCTGAAGGGACAATGGCTTCCTCTATCCCTTTTATGTAAACTTTGTCAATAGAAACATTTCCTCTATGTTTTACCCAGAACTCTTGAAAATGAATATCTTCTCCTTCTTTTGTTACAATTCTTGTTTCAATATGTTTTTCAGAACTTGGAAATATTTTCGCTGAAATTCCTAGTTGCTTTGCTGCCTGATCTATTATTAGAGAAAGTTTCTCTCCTTTTCTTAGTTTTTTAGTTCTAAATAAATGAAGAGCTAAATCTTTGTCCCCTAGATTAAACCAAATGTCTTCATTGTATCTTTTCAGAAAATCAAGTGTTTGATAGGTATCTTTCTTGATTCCCCAATATTTCTCCTCATCTAATAAACCACTAAAAAGGTACAAGATAGTATCAATATCTGGAGAGATATATAATCCATATAACCATATGTCATCTGCTGAATTTGCGATAACTGCTATATCTTTATCATTGATAATCTCTCTAAAACCTTGGATTAATTTAGGGGTTCCAGTTCCTCCAGCTAGGAATGTAATCATTTTGAACCCTTTCAACAAAATTTACTCTAATTCTAAAACTACTTTTTCTTTGTAGTTTTTCTTGGCTTTGCTGCATCCTTTTTGGTTGTTTTCTTCTTAGCTGGTGCTTTCTTTGCTGGTGTAGTTTTCT